>CAZFOF010000092.1:0-1412 GCA_964520265.1 uncultured Halobacteriales archaeon
GTGGGCGAGATTCTGGAGGGTGAAGAACGGGAGCCAATCGAGTTCGTCGACGAGGACACTGCAATCGTCAAAGGCGAGGTCAACGTCGACGAGGTCAACGAGGCGCTCGGTATCGACATTCCGGAGGGCGAGGAGTTCGAGACCATCGCCGGGTTCATCTTCAACCGCGCCGGCCGACTCGTCGAGGAAGGCGAAATCATCCAGTACGACGGCGTCGAGATACGTGTCGAACAGGTCGAGAACACGCGCATCATGAAAGCGCGTATCAGTGGCTTCCTCAGCGACGACAAGGACGAAGACGACGAGGACGACGCCGACACAGAAACGAGCGAAGTCGAGACCGATTAAATCAGACCGGTGACGACGACAAACGCCCCGTAACTGATTGCGAGCGCACCGGCGAGAGAACCAATCCACGCCAGCACGGTGTAGCCCATTTTCGACCCGGAGACGGCACTGCCGCCGGCCGCGTAGCCGCTGCCGATGATTGCGCTGACGATAATCTCGTTAAACGAGACGGGAATCCCGAAGAAGACGGCCGTCTGTGCGATTGCAAAGGAGGGGATGAGTGCGGCAATCGACCGGCGCGGCCCCAGCGAGGAGTAGTCCTGTGAGAGTGCTTTAATCATCCGCGGCGCACCCGTCCAGGAGCCAAGCAGGAGGCCGAATCCGCCGCCAAAGAGCAACGCGATGAGTGGAATCTCGACGCTGTCGGTCAGCGGCAACAGCGGCCCGAGCGCGAGGCCGACCTGACTCCCACCGGCTGAGAAGGCGACGAGCCCACCGAGTGCGAGCAGGAAGTGTCGCTGGCCACGAGCCTCGTCGCCGCGCATGTCCCAGCCGAGTGCGAGTGCAACGGCGACGGCCACAGCCAGGGAGACACCGACGTGGACGACAATCCCGCCGCCGATACTGGCGACGGCGGCTTCGGACACCGAGAGTTGCTGGTCAGGCGGACCGAGAAAGACAAAGCGGATGTTGGCGAGGAGGATGCCGACAAGTCCCGCCAGCACCGGCACGAGTGTGACTTCGGGGATGCGCTCGTTCCGGAGCAGTTTGGCCGTCGAGTAGGCGATACCACCGCCGATAAACGGCGTCAGAATCCACAGTGCGCCGATTTCCTGGTATTTCGCCCACGCGGGGTCGCCGCCCAGCGCGAGTCCGACACCGACGACGGCCCCCGTGACGGTGAACGCAGTCGCAATCGGATACCCCTTGAAGACGCCGAGTGCAACGAGGATGGCAGCCACGACCAGTGCGATGATAGACGCTGTCGGCGTCAGTGACTGATTCAGGATAAGGGATGTCCCGACCGCTTCGGTGACGTTTGCCCCCTGTAACACCGCACCGAGGAGGCCGAGCAGCCCGACATAGAACCCAGCGCGCATCACGGAGATAGCGTTGGCACCGAC
>CAZFOF010000092.1:1457-3691 GCA_964520265.1 uncultured Halobacteriales archaeon
GCGAAGGGTGTCGACCCGGACGAGCCAGCGCCGATTGCCCAGGCCATAAACAGACTGGCGATACCGGCAACCAGCAACGTCGCGAGCGTTCCGACTGCTACCATTTGGCTCTGCTACAGATGGAACGCGTAAGTGCTTGCCGAACGCGACGGCAAACCCCCAGCAACGACAGCAGCACAGTCACCTCGAGAAACAGCTCTAGTTCGTCTTCGCGTCGGCGTCGTTGTCGTTCGTAGGTGCGTCGACGCCTTCGGCGGCTTCGACTGCTTCGGTCTCCTTTTCGGTGTCGATGTGCCAGCGGTCGATGTCGTCGACGTAGGACGCGAGCGTATTCGAGACGCGAATCTTCAGGTCGTCGTCGTTGATGTCGACCTCGAAGATGTAGTCGGGGCCTTCGCCGCGGCCGACCCGCTGGAGGTTGGCGCTGACGAGGTCGTTGTCGAAGTAGTAGGGCGCAATCTGTGTCATCACGTTCTCGTAGACGGCATTTTCGACCGTCCGGAGTGCCTTCCGACCGGCGGAGTCGGCGGCACGGGCGACATAATCCAGACTCTCGCCCCACTTGTCGACTGCTTCGTCGGGTTCGTCGAGGTTCTCGTAGGACTCGGCGAGTTTCTCGCCGGCCGTCTGGAGGTCTTCGTCGGGTTCTTTGCCCTTCTTTTCGCCTTTGCCCTCGTTGACACTCGCCTGCTCGGCGGTCTTTTCGCTGACGTCCTCTTCGAGTCGTTCGTGGCTTTTCGGCCGCCACTCGTCGAACTCCTGGAGGGCGGCCGAATCGACGTCTTCCTCGTCGCCGACGTCTTTGAGTGCGCGGACGATGCGCTCGCCGTGTTCGACTACATCGAGCCATTCCCCTCGAATCTTGAAGCCTGAGACACTTTCCTCGAAGTCAACCATGGGTGAATACGTATCTGAGTCGGCTTCGACGACTACCGGCCCGAATCATCAGTACCTGTCGGATAGGACACGAACCCGAATAAGTGTTGCCGCCGACGGTGCACGCTGGAAACGGACACTACGCCCGCCGTGGCGCGAAGAGCGCGCGTCCCGGGTGTCGAACCAGTGGAATTCCTGAAATACTTCTGGTGACCGCACAACCGTCGAATATGGCACTCGAAGAGCGCGAACACGCGACTGTCGTCACACACCCGCTGGCACGACAGACGCTGACAGAAATTCGCCGACGCGAGACGGATTCGGTCGCCTTCCGGCAGGGACTCGTCGAGTTGGGTCGTGTCTGTGGATACGAACTGGTCGATGCCTACATGGGAACCGAGACGGTGTCGATTCAGACGCCGCTTGCAGAGACGACCGGCCAGCGCGTTGCCGGCCGAGAGGACGTCGTTCTCGTGAACGTCCTGCGTGCAGCGACGCCGTTCGTCGAGGGACTGTTAGAAGCCCTGCCACGCGCCAGGCAAGGTGCCATCTCGGCCAGTCGTGACGAAGCGGCGGGGATGGACGACGACGGCGAGTTCCCAATCGAAATCGAGTACGTGAAACTGCCGGAGATCAGGTCTGCCGACACCGTCATCGTCGCTGACCCGATGCTCGCCACGGGGTCGACGATGAACGCGGTGCTGGAGGCGGTTACTGCGGACGCTCCCGACCCCGACCAGTTGGTCGCGCTCTCGGCAGTCTCGGCGCCGGCGGGACTGGCACACGTCGACGACCAGTTCCCGAATGCGGAATGTATAACTGTCGGCGTCGACGACCACCTCGACGACGAGGGCTTCATCGTCCCCGGTCTCGGGGACGCTGGCGACCGCGCGTTCAACACTGACTGAGGTGTGTCGTCGTCGGAGAATCGACGGTCGTCGTACCCCTTTAGTTCACCTGGAAATCACGTAGACAGCTCCCGAATCTTATCTCCAGTCGAAGACGTGTCATCTGGTACTACACCACGCCATCGACGGGCCGTATTCGTCAGCTGTCGAACTCGCCGTCGAGACTCGCGCGGCCGCTGGTGGCGCTGCGGATGCGGTCGCGCAGGCCGGCGGCGCTGGCTTCTGGTACGCGCACGCTAAAACTGACCTGTTCTTCGTAGCTGGCGTCGAACTCGCAGTCGGCGGATTCGAGGATGCCACGGACGGAGCCGGAGTCGTCGTACTCGACTGTCACCGTGAACTGTTCGTGGGGAACGTCCTCGACGATTCCGGCGTCGTCGAGCGCGTCTTTGACTCCCCGTGAGTACGCCCGCGCCAGGCCGCCGACGCCGAGTTTTGTCCCGCCGTAGT
>CAZFOF010000092.1:3701-8073 GCA_964520265.1 uncultured Halobacteriales archaeon
ACGACGTTCTCGACGCCCTCCTGCTGGAGGACGTTCAGTGCGGGCTTGCCGGCGCTGCCGCTTGGTTCGTCGGCGTCGCTGGCCCACTCCCGGAGCGGGTCGGCACGGACGCGGTAGGCGGGGACGTTGTGGGTCGCATCGGCGTATCGCTCGGAGACCTCCGCGATGAACGCTTCGGCTTCGTCGACGGTGTGGGCCGGGGCCACGTGGCCGATGAACTCCGAGCCGCGAATCTCGAAGTCGGCGTGGCCGCGTCCGGCGACGGTCAGGAAGGGCTCGCTCACACGGCGGCGTTTGCGGCCGGCGGGCTTGTGGGTTTCGTCAGTCGTGGCTCGTTCGTCCCCGGTATCGACCCGTCCGACAGTATCACTCTCGCCCGCCCCACACCAACTTCTCGGGAATCCGTACCGTCATCGATTCGGTCACGCGGAGTTGACAGGAGAGTCGTGGATAGCCAAAACGGTCGGCGAGGCTGTCGTGCCAGTGTTCGGGGTCGGGGTCGTCGGTCAGTACGCGAACGCCGCAGGTGGCACACAGACCGCGCCCGCCGCAGTTGAGTCGCTGGCCGGCCGTGCTGTGGGGACTGAGACCGGCCGCCCGGAGTGCGTCGCGTAACACCGTCCCGTGGGAAACGGTCAGTTCCGTGGTCTGGTCGTCGCGGTGGACGGTCAGGGTATGGGCGTCGCCAGCGTCGTCTGTCACGACTCGTACTGGGGGTGGCGAGCGGTTAGGAATTGTGCTGGCTCAGACGGCGAAGACGACGAGTCCGGTGGTTCCGATCGCGAGCAAGAGCGACGCGACAGTTATTTTGAGTGCTTGCAGTCGGTCGTTGTGCTGGGCGGCGGGGTCGGAGACGATACCGCTCGCGCCGCGACCGAAACTGTACCGATTGGCGACCGCAAGACGAACGCAGAATGCAGTGTACGCCTGCAGCCCCCACTCGTAGCCGATTGCCAGCGGGACGAACACGCCGACGAGCAGTTAGCGAGGGAGAACGCCGGCCACGACGGCGAGGACGACGACGAGCGCGAGGCCAAAGCCAGCAAGCGAGACTCGCAGCCGTGAGCGGCGCTCCCGGTCGCCGATGTTGCAGTAGCCCGGCTCGTAGTCGGTTGATTTCGTTGCCACAGAATAGATAGGTGACGACGCCGGGAAGTCCTGTCGGTGTTCCTACTGTAATTCCAGTCGGCGAACGAACGACATCTCGCGAAACTCGTTGAGGAGTTCGCCGGGGAGGGGGTCGTCGGTGATGATGTACAGACGAGGTTCGTCGGTGAACTCCGGGTCTTCGCTGATCGTCTGCCGGATAGAGATGCCGCGGTCGGCAATCGCGCCGGTCACGGTGGCGACGATGCCGGGTTCCTCGGCATCGCCGACGGCCACTGTGAGGACGGACAAATCGAGGACAGGGGCGAGATCCATCAGACTGGGAATGGCGGAGATGTTCTGGAAGATGGGGCGGAGTTCGTCGTCGTCGAGAATCGCGTCGGTCGTCGCGTCGACGACGCGGCGGTCGACATCCACTTCGCGGGCGATGCCGGTGTTTGGAATCTCGATACCGCCGGAGACCACGCGGCCGTCGTCGTTGACCGAAAAGCCACGTTCGAGCAACAGACGGATGACACGCTGCTGGCTCGGTGAGTCCGAGAACTTCTCCATAATCTCCGCGAACATCTATAACTCGCCCTTCGTGCTGGGTGCGTCGCCGCGGCGCTCGTCGATGCGGGTCGCGTCGTCGAGTGCCCGTGCCAGTCCCTTGAACAGCGCCTCGATTTCGTGGTGCGCGTTCTCGCCGCTGACACTCGCCTGGAGTGTCACTCCGGCGTTTGTCGCGAACGAACGCAGGAAGTGCCGAGCCATGTAACTGGTCATCCCGCCGACGGACTCCTGGGAGAACGCACCGTCGAAGGTGAAGTGGGGGCGACCGCTGATATCGACGACGATTTCGGCGGCGGCCTCGTCCATCGGTACTTTCCGGTCGGCAAAGCGCGTGATTCCTCGTTTCTCGCCCAGTGCCTCCGTGAAGGCGTTGCCCAGCGTGATGCCAACGTCCTCGACAGTGTGGTGGTCGTCGATGTCGAGGTCACCGTCGCAGGTGACAGTCAGGTCAAAGAGGCCGTGCGTCCCGAAGGAATCGAGCATGTGGTCGAAAAAGCCGATACCGGTGTCGACGGTCGTGTCGCCGTCGCCGTCGATATCGAGCGTGACCTCGATATCGGTCTCGGCAGTCTCTCGCGTGACGGCGGCGGTCCGGTCTGTCATATACACACGGTGTCGGCCCGCCTATTTGACGATTGTGTCCGACGCGACGGTGTCGGTTCGTCGAACGCACCATTCGCCTCAAGTCATTTTACGCTCTCCCCCGTAACTGGGGTATGCGCGACGAAGCCGAGATTCGCGAACAGTACGAGTTTCTCAAAGAGCAACTCGACGACGAGGAGATGAAACACAGGGGTGTCCAGAAGATGTTCACCTACTACAAGCGAGCGCTCGGCTGGGCACTCGAAGAGGAACATATGTGACTACCGGCGGGAGTGTTCAGGCCGTGGTTTTTGCTCTTGCGTAGCCCACGCCGAACAGCCACATCGCGTATCCGACGCCGAGCAGTAACACCGCGAGACTGAGTCGAAGGCCGTCAGCGATAGCTAGTGGCCCGACTGTGCCAACCGTCACGCACAGCAAAAACAGCGTCGCAGCAGCCGACCAGGGGCCGTATCTGAATCCACCAACAATCTCCTCGTCGTACACTGTGTCCGGATACCGCGCCGAGAGCACGACCACGGCTCCATAGCAGACGGCGATGCTTCCGGCCAGCAGCGGCGCGCTCGCGCCGAAGACGTAACTTCCCCCACCGATGGCTGCACCGACGACCAGTGCTGCCACCCACGCGACTCTCTGCATACGAACTCCTTGGCGAACCACGACAAGAGCGTTGGTGGTCTCAGACCAGTCCGAGCACGTCGAGGACGGCAAAGAGCACGTCGCCAGCGACGAGTGCCGCGCACAGTCCAACGAACAGCGGGACGAGAAACGGAATCCCGGGCGAAATCCAGACCTCGTCGCTGGTGACGAGTGCGTCCAGTCCGTCCCGCAACACCTCGGGTGTCGTCCCGTAGGCGCTGCCCTCGATGTCGTCGAGAAAGGCCTCGGCCCCCCACGGGTCGTCTATCGAATCTGACCCGCTCGCCTCTGCTTCGAGGTCGGTTCCTCCGTCGGTAATTGCGCCGTCACCGGGGTCGTTCGGCGTTTCCGGCAGGCTCGCGGGGTCGCGGTACTGCTCGGGATTCTCGCGGATGTCTTCGAACGTCAGGCCGCGCCACTGGAGGTACATCCGCAGGGCGTCGATGTCGAGGCCGCGCCAGGAGAAATAGTCGCGCAGACCGCTTGGAGAGAGGTCGTCGGTCAGCGACCGGTCGGCAAACTCCAGTATCGTACCGTACTCCTCGGGCACTGTCTCGACGGCGACGGGCTTTGCGACGAACATTCCCGGGGAAAGATACCCCGACAGCCCGTTTCGCGCGGCCAGTGCGATTGGATAGAAGATGCCCGCGATGACCGTATTCGAGAGAATCGTCAGCGAGAACACCGGCAGGTCGGGACGGACGTACGGCAACTGGAAGTTCAGTCCCATTCCCAACTCCCAGAGGTTGTAGGCCGGAAAGGCGGGAAACAGCAGTGCGATGACCCAGAAGGCCTTGACGTCGGCGCCGCCGAAGCCGCCGATGAGCCAGAAGCCATAGACCAGCGGCACGACGAACAGGAGGCTGATGGCGACGCCAATCAGAAACCGGCGGCGCTGGAAGGCGGCGATGGTCGGGTCGCCGGCGAACACCCGGTAGAAGTCCCAGACGAGCAGGACGACTGCCAGCGCCGCGAGCGGATACCACGTCTCGTTGGGTATCCGTCGAGTCTCGATGTCCCGGTAAGCGACGTAACCAAAGAACGGCACCGCCACCAGCCGGAGCAAGTCAGGGAGCGTCGCGAACACGGCCGTTGCTGGTACCCGCCGGGAGTTAGCAGTTGCGACTCACTGGGGTATCCGGTCAGCGGTTGGATGCTACGGCTGCTGTCGCGGGACTGCCCGCGATTCGTGACCCGATGTAGATGCAACTCACCAGTCACAATCTGCCAAGCCGAGTAATTGATGAGGTCGCCCGCTACGACCTCACAGGATGAGCGGCTCGCGTGTCTGACCGCTCAGATGACGCGGTTCTTTTTCCAGCCGTGTTCGCATACGCTGAAGAAACGTCGGCTCAACTACCGTAGCTTGAACTACGATAGTTTGGACTACGCTATATGCACATTTTATCTGCTGGTGAGCCGAAGGTGAGAGCATGGCTGCCTTCGTCAACCGAGACCAAGAACTCGACAG
>CAZFOF010000093.1:0-8063 GCA_964520265.1 uncultured Halobacteriales archaeon
GAACCGCCAGCGGGTCGCCGAGGAGCGGGCCTCCCGGAAGTACCGCAACCTCCGGGTGCTCAACTCCTACCCGGTCGGCGAGGACGGCTCGACGAAGTGGTTCGAGGCGATCCTCGTCGATCCGAACCACCCCGCCATCGAGAACGACGACGACCTCAACTGGATCTGTGAGGACACCCACAAGAACCGCGCGCTCCGTGGACTCACCAGTGCCGGCACGCAGAACCGTGGACTCACCTCGAAGGGGAAGGGCACGGAACACACCCGTCCCAGCGTCCACAGCGACAAGGGTCGCGGTAAATAACGACTACTTTTTGCGTCGTCGGGTCTCGCAGCGCGCCTCACGGCGCGCCGCGAACCACTCCTCGCAAAAACTTGGGGAAAAACACCGCGGGAACGGAGTTCCCGCGAGCCCACACTCACTTCGTTCGTGTGGAGGCTCCTCGCGCTCGGTAGAGCGCTCGGAGTACAACACATTTTCCCGCCGCACCCGCACCGCTCAGCCACAGCCCTGCCCTTCCCCGAGTCGCGCGGGTCGCACTGCGACCACGCGCTCTCGGCCCCTTCTCTCTCCCTCTTCAGCTCACTCTGTAAACTCTACGCCGGTGCGACACCGACAGTCAGCAACGTCCCGTGCCGGCGGTAGCGGTCGACCATCGCTTCGCGCGTCTCCCAGTCGTCGGTCGGAAACTCGCTTTCCGGTGGAATCTCAACCTCGCGGTCGGGGATCTCGTCCTGTTCGGCGACGACGAGTCCGGCCTCGCGGAACGCCCGCCGGTACTCCGGCCCGCTCCACAGCGTCATGTCGATGGAGATGTTGTCCTGCCAGGCGTGGGTGTGCTCGCTCTCTGCGTAGTAGTTGACCGCACAGTAGAACGTGCCGCCCGGACGCAACACCCGACGGATTTCCTCCAGCGTGTTCCGGGGGTTCTCCGCGTAGTAAAAGGCCTCCATCGAGAAAACGTGGTCGACGCTGCTGGTCGCAAGCCCCAGCGCGTCGAAGTCACCGCGGAGAAACCCAATCTGTGGGTCGTCAGCGTACGACCGTGCATTGCGGAGCATCTCCGGGGAGGCGTCCAGTCCGTAGCCACGGCCGATATCAGCCGTCTCGCGGAGTGCCCGGAGGATATAGCCCGAGCCAGTACCGAGGTCGAGGACGGTGTCGCCGGCCTCGACTGGCATCCGTGTCAGTGCGTGTTTTGCCGTATGCCAGTGGCGTTCTTCCATCCCCTTGTCGCGGCCGTCGGCGGCCCACTCGTCGAACTCCTCGCGTGCGCTCATGCTCGCTCGTGGGCCCGCGACGTGCTAAACGGCTTCGACTGGATTCAACACGCTGGCCCCGCAAGCCCAGCACAGATGCCGACCACCCATCGCATTCCCGTCACCGACGACGAATCTCTCGCCGCTGTCCACCACGACGCACCGACCGACGACTGGCTGGTCTTCTGTCACGGCTTTCGCAGCGACAAATCGGGCAGTTACGAAGGTCGTTGCCAGTGCGCTGTCGAGGCAGGCTACAACGCCGTCCGCTTCGATTTCCGTGGCTGTGGCGACGCCGACGGCTCCTTCGCCGACCAGACACTCTCCGACAAACTCGCCGACCTCCGCGCTGTCCTCGACCACTTCGACCCGGACTCGTACGCTCTCTTTGGCTCCAGTTTCGGCGGGAAAGTCGCCTTCCACGCGACTGCCACAGACGACCGTGTGACTGCCGTCGCGACGCGTGCTCCTGTCACGTACAACCGGGCGTTCGACGACGCTCGCGACGCCGTAGCGCAGAACGGAACCTACGAGTACGACACCGGCGAGTGCATCGACGACCGATTCTTCGCTGATTTCGACCAGTACTCATTTGATACCGTTGTGGGCAAAATAGGTGCTCCGGTTGCCATCTTCCACGGCGGGGCCGACGAGTCGGTGCCAATCGAAGAGAGCTTCGACGCTGTCGTCGCCCTCCAGACGGACGTTCTCTTACAGACGTTCCCCGACGAGGGGCATCGGTTCTCGCGGCCGGCCGAGGCCAGACTCCGCGAGCAGTTGTTCGACTGGCTGGTGACGGTGACGTAGCTCTCAGAGTTTCTCTGCGTCGAGTGCCTGCTGTGCGCGACGCTGTCCCTGTCCGAGACGCTTCTCGACGGCATTGCCGGTCGTCTCCGGAATATCTCCGCGTGCTTCGCTGAGTCTCTCTCTGGCTGCGTCGAGTCGCTCGATGGCGGTTTCGAGACGCTGGTCGGCACCAGCACCGTCACCCGCTGCAGCGCGCTCGGCCGCCCGTCGTGTCGCGTCAGCCGCTGCCTCCAGTGCCCGGAGCAGCCCGTTGATTCCCGGGTTCTCCGGTCTGTTCTCTCCAGTGGACCGCTCTCTGTCGTCGTCGGTGTCATCGGTATCGCCCTCGATTTCGACCGCTTCGCGAACGCTCGCTGCCGTCTCGTCGGTGACTGTAGCGACGTAGGAGGCAAGTGACGCCGTGCCGGTGTCTGGCTCGTCGATTCGCACCGCTGACTCGTCGGCCGGATTGACACGGAACGCGCCGCGCTCGCCGTCGCTGTCGACGACTTCTGTCGTGTATGCGCCATTCTGACTGACGTAGACGGCGTCTGCCCCCTCCAGTGGTGCGTCGTAGAGTCGCCCGCCGAAGTCGTCCTCGACGGCCAACTCGTTCAGGTCGGCGTCCGTTCCGTCGGCGTCGACTTCCAGTTTCACCGACTCTTCGGCGGCCGTCAGCGGAATCTTCCCTTCCACGCCAGCCACTGTCGGTTCCCCACGTTGCTCGACGGCCACGCGCTCGCTGTGGGGTGCGTAGCCAGCCCCGTTGACCGTCAGCCGGTGGTCTCCTTCCGGCAACCCCTGTGCGACGACGACCCCGCCGAAGGAGGGCACTGCTGTCGGTTCGCTTTCGACCAACGCGACTGTCTCGATTGGCGCGTCCTCGGTCGTAACTCCCTCTCTGTCGGGGGCGTCGTTATCCTGAACAGTCTGCCCGATTGCCGCGACGATGCGACTCACGCCGCTCGGATTCGCGATAGCGTCGTAACGCTTGGCCAACTCCGCGCGGTGAACCGGCTCTGAGATGTCCTCCGCCGGGTTGTCGTAGCGTGGGTCGCCCCACGGCGTCCCCGCTGTCGTGATGTGTCCCGACACGAAGTCTTCGCCAAAGTCGGGGACGGTGAATTCGAAACTCAACTGCGGCCCGGTGAACTCGCTGATGTGCTCGACTGTCGCTGCTGGCACGAGGTCGTACTCGATATCGCCATCGACATTATTTCCTTCGAAAGAGAGAACAGACTCGGTCTCTCGACGGGGGAGATCAGACGGCGGTGAGACGAGTTCGCTGTACTCGTCGTACGTGAGTGACGTAGCAACCAGCGAGTCCACAGACACGTCCGGTAGCCGGTCGACTTCGTAGAGTGGTGTCTCCTCCAGTTCGGGGACTGCGTACGGAAGCGCCGAGAACTCGTCGCGTGGGAGTCCATACGCCAGCGGCAGTTCACCGATTGTCTCCACACCCTCGACGGTCAGGTTCGTGATGTCGGCGATGCTGTCTTCCAGCGAGAACCGCTGGAAACTCTGCTCCCGCTCGTTCAGCGACAGTGCACTGGAGTGTGACCCCAGTTCACTCAGAATCCGTGGCTGCGTCTCCGGGTCGGGGTCGAGAAACTCGTTGTTCGGCACCGACCGACCGTGTGCGCTGGCGACGTACAACTGCGGGCGCTCGTTCTCCCGGTCGTGGAAGACGTGCAACACCTCCCAGTCGTGCCAGTGGAAGTTCGTCGTGAACTGGTCGAAGACGGAGTACATCCAGAACTGGACGACCGCCAGCGGTGAGTCTTCGTAGGCAACTACGTTGTAGAACACCGTCGGCTCCGGTGGCGTCTCGCTGTCGGCCGAGGCCGCTGTGTAGTCGTTCAACGCAGTGAACCCGTCCACGGTCGTCTCCCCGTCACGCTCGTTTTCGTACTGACGCGGGTCGGTCGGAAACCACTGCTCGCGGGTGTCGAAGTACAACTGAGGGGCGTACTGTTCTGCCAGTCGTGTCGCCTCCTCACCGCTCACTTCCGCTGTCGGTGCGTCGGGGCCACTCTGGAGCAATTCCCAGCCGACGGCCCCGCTGACACCGACGACGCTTGCGGCACCCGCCATCTTCAGGATGTCCCGTCGGGTCAACTCGGGAAATTCGACTGATGGCATCCGAGTTCACCCTTCCCTCTTCGGGATGTGCTGGTCGCTTCGACGTGGTGGGACTGTCACACTCGTGTCTCCGCCCCGAACGCAATGAGTGTTCTGGCAGGAAAGTGTCGCTACTCCTCGAACAGCGACGCCAACACCTTCCGCTCGGCGGCCCGGAGATGCTGGTGATAGGTCGACGGCGAGATGTCCATCGACTCCGCGAGGTCTTCACCTGAAATCGAGCGCGGCCAGTCGAAAAAGCCGCCGAGGAAGGCCTTCTGGAGTGCGAGTCGCTGCCGGTCAGTCAACCGCTCCTCGATGCCGGCGACCAGTTCCTGTTTGGTCTGTTCCGGTCGCTCGCGCTCGCGGTGTGCAAGCAGACTCGTCGAGGGATACTGCTCGGAGAGTTGCTCGATGACCGCCCGTGGCTCGGCGCTGGCCGGCATCTCCAGTGTGACCCGTACCTCGCCGCGGTCGGCGGTGATTGCCGTCGTCTCGACGCCACGCTCTGCCAGCGCGGAGATGACTGGCGGTTCGTCGACGCCGAACTCGACGACTTTCTTGTTATCCCCCTCGCTGACCGTGGTTGCAGTTTTAATTCCTTCGTAGGTCTCTGCAGTCTCGTTGAACGTTTCTGCCTCTGTTCCCTCGATGACGAACAGCATGACGACGGAGCCGTCGTCCTCGTAGAGTGATCCCTCGTAGGTCAGTTTGCAGTCGAACTCCGTCGAGAGTTCTCCGAAGAAGAGCTCTCGGCTATCCATTCCGACTTCCATCTCGACGACGCTGTCTGTGGTGAGGATGCGCCGCCCCTCGACGGCGTTGATTGCCGTCGACGCTACCCGTGCGAGTACGTCCAGCACGGCGAGTTCGCGGTCGTCGAACGCCTGGCACTCGGTCGCTGCAACGGTCAACACGCCGTATCTGGTGTCGCCGTACACCAGCGGAAACGACGCCAGCGCGCCGGGTTCATCGAGTAGCGTCGTCTGGTGGATGTCGGCGACAGCCACCTCGCTCGTGTCCTGGACAATCTGTGGCTCGCCCGTCTCTGCGGCCCGCACCGCCGGGTCGTCGGTACCGAGTTCGAGACTGGCGTCGGCCGGGAACGCCTCACACGCCGAGGTGGTCGGCGTCAGTGTCTCCGTCCGGAGGTCGACCTGTGACACCCACGCACAGACGTACGGCTCGACGCTGAACAGGCGGTCACAGACCGTCTGCTCGATTTCGCTGCGGGTGTTGGCCTGCAGCACCGACTCCATCACATCCCGCACCAGCCCCTCGATTCGGGACATGAGGTGTTCGATTTCCCGGCGCTGTTCCCGTGCGCGAATCTCGGCCAGTTTCCGCTGTGTGATGTCGATGTGTGCGACGACGATACTCCCCTCGTCGTGGTCGGGTAGCGGCGCGGCACGCATCAAAAACCAGCGACGCTGCTCCGGTGAGTGACACGGATACTCCAGCGTGAACACCTGTCGCTCGCCCTCCAGCACCGAGTACAGCCCCTCCAGCGCCTGTGCAGCGTACTCGTCGCCGTCGGTGTCCATCGACTCGAAGTAGCTGACTCCGACGAGGTCGTCCTGGTCGCTCGACCCGACCCCCGCAAACTCGTCCCACGCCTTGTTCGTGAACAGAATCGTCCCCTCATCGTCGAGGACTGCGATGTTGAACGGGAGTGTGTCCAGCGTCCGGTCAGCGAGCGAGTTTTGCTGAATCATGCAGACACACGTTGTTACTCGTTTTCACGGCCCTCTGCTGTTTAAACGTGCCGCCTCCCTGACCTAAACAATTTGGTTCCCGCTTTATATAATTCATAAATATGTGGGCGTAATTTAGAGAAATTCGTTTTGTCTTCCTGTGCGTTGCTCACGTCTCCCGTCTCGCGGGTCGTGCCTCCCCGCTCGAATCTGGAGGACTCGCTCACTCCGTTCGCTCGTCCTCCCTTTCCCGCAACTTCCGCCGCTGAATCTTCCCGGTCGTCGTCGTCGGCAACGATTCGATGAAGGCAATCTCCCGGGGATACTCGTATTTCGCCAACTGCTCTCTGACCCGTTCCTGAATCTCATCGCGCAGGGCGTCGTCACCCTCGACACCGGCGACTGGCTGGACGAACGCCTTGATAATCTCCCCGCGATGGTCGTCCGGAAGTCCGACGACACCGACCTGTTCCACGTCCGGATGTTCCAGAATCGCACTCTCGACTTCACCCGGGCCGACGCGATAGCCGGAGGTGATGATGACGTCGTCGTCGCGCGCTTTGAACCAGAAGTACCCGTCCTCGTCGCGATAGCCGAGGTCGTCGGTCAGGTGCCAGGTCGTCCCCTCCGGGCCTTCGACGCTGGCGGCGTCGGTCTTCTCGGGTTCGTTCCAGTACTCTGTGAAGACGACCGGGTCGTCCTCACGCGCCACCGCTATCATCCCCTCCTCGCCCTCGTCCAGTTGCTCGCCGGTCTCCTGGTCGACGATGGTCACGTCGTGCCCGGGAACTGGCTTGCCCATACTGCCGGCCTGTGCGGGGAACCACTGACGGCGACACCTTCCAGTTGCTCGTCGGCCCAGTCGAGAATCTCCGGTGTGAGCGGCTCACCACCAGAACAGATGGCCTCCAGTGCGAGGTCGTACTGTTCGCTCGGGTCGTCGACGTTCATCAGCATCCGAATCGCCGTCGGCGGCAGGAAGGTGTCCGTCACGCCGAACTCCTCGGCCAGTTCGAATGCCGTTTCGGCGTCGAACTTCCCCATCGGGTAGCCGACGACGGGGCGGCCGTAGTGCCACGCCGGAAAGAGCAAATCACCGAGGGCACCAATCCACGCCCAGTCCGCCGGCGTCCAGAACGTCGAGTCGAACACATCACGCTCGAAGTACATATAGAAGGCCGGGCAGTGCCCCAGCCAGACGCCGTGGCCGTGCAGGACGCCCTTCGGCGGCCCCGTCGACCCGCTGGTGTACATGACGATTGCCGGTGTCTCCGCGTCGGTGTCGGCGATAGCGTGTTCGGTCGGCTGCCCCTCGCGCATCTCCTCGAAGTCTTCGACATCGCCGGCGGAGTCGTCGGCATCGACGCCGACGACGTGTTCCAGGTCGGGGCAGTCCTCGCGGACTTCCCGTACCGTGTCGAGCATCGACTCGTCGGCGACGACGACGCCCGCGCCGCTGTCGTTCAGTCGGTACCGGAGCGAATCGGTACCAAACAGTACCGACAGCGGCAGCGAGACTGCACCGAGTTTCCAGCACGCCAGATGAGTCAACGGGTTCGCCGGTTTCTGCGGGACGACCACCGCCACGCGGTCACCGCGCTCGACGCCACGCTCCTCCAGCGCGTGTGCGACCTGACTCGACTGCTCGTCCAGTTCGTCGAAGGTGTACGTCTCCCGACGACCGTCAGGGTAGGCCTGGTGCAATGCCGGCCTGTCTGTATCGTCGTGCTTTCGCAGACAGTCCCGCGCGATGTTGTAGTCGTCGGGAATGTCCCAGTCGAACTCCTCGCGAGCACGACCGTCCGTCTCCTGTTCGAGCGTGATGTGCCATGTCATGTCATGAACGACGGCTCCTTCGCTCTTCTAAGACAGGGTTCATTTATCACAGCGTCAGTACCAGCAGGACGCGAACGTCGCAGCACCGACAGCGAGGGATGTCCTCGACCGTCGGTTACGTTTCTTCGTCGACGACTTCTATCCCGCGATTGTTGACAGCCGCCGGGTCGAGACCGACCTCTTCGAGGAAGTTCTTGTACTCGCGTTCGCACTGCTCGGCGTCCTTCTGGCGGTCGCTGGCCCGGTCACACAGCGCGATGAGGTCTTCTGGCACGTCGTTGGTGTAGACAATCCAGTGGTTGATGAGGTCGGAGAGCCGGCGGATGGGCGAGGTGAAGTGGCCGTAGATGTCGAAGTTGAGCGCGT
>CAZFOF010000094.1:0-7986 GCA_964520265.1 uncultured Halobacteriales archaeon
TCGTGAACGATTTTGGCACCCCGTTGTGCCAAATCTGTTCACGTACGTATAGCCGGGAGTATCACCGACCCACGCACGCGCTGTGCTCGTCACCAACCTCGCGCCGTGCTCACCAAAAACATATGAAATATTACCAATCCACTCGACTCTGATTCACTTGCAGAATTGTAAAGAAGTGTATAAATATGAAATATGATATTATTGGGTAAGAATAGAAACCTCATGTATGTATACAGCTGTTGTAATTTAACTAAGGTTGATAACTATACTTGCAACTCCGGATGTATTCTCTCCCGTTCTATTCTCGAACTGACCTATCTGGGCTGTATCAAAACGACTTCTTTCTGCACCGGAATTGGGACGACCTGAGAGAACCGGCAATATCTGATAACCGCCCGACGGCGACTGGAAAAAATGGCTTAAACAATCAACCTCCTTTTTATCCATACCGACCATGTGTTCGAATGTGGTTGCCATGGGTGTTCTCGATAGGGCAAAGCGTGTGTCAGGCATTTCGGAGGAGGAAGGAGAGAGTCTTCCATACGTCTGCCTCGCGTGTGAGACCGACTTCGAGGTGCAACACCACCGCTGTCCTGTCTGTGGAAGCTTCGATATCCGCCATTCGAAGTGGGTTCAGTAGCTGGCGCCCGGCGCACCACGACTGGCACTGCCAGGAATCGTACCCGCACGGGTCGGCAACACTCGCGGGTACCTTTCACATTGCTTTATTTTGTTCTGCTGACCTGTCCCGCTCGATTGTCCCACGTGATTCAAGTGGAATTACCTGCATCCACTGATAGTGGCAGTTTCGTTCGACCTCTTTGGAACGCTGGTGACTGCAGACCGTCCGACTGAGCCGTGGGACGCCGTCGAGACAGCGCTCCGTGCTCGCGGCGTTGCCGTCCCCGACGACTGGGAGGACGCATATCGCACCGCCCATCGTTCCGTCGACCGCGGCCGCGAGCACTCGCTGGTCACGCACACCTGTGACGCGCTCGCGAGCCGTGACGTGTTGGCCGACGCCGCAACTGTTCGGGAGGCACTGCTCTCGGCCTTTGACGGGCCGGTTACCGTCCGAGACGGGACGCCGGCCGCTCTTCAGGCGGCGAAACAGCGCGGGCCAGTTGGTCTCCTCTCGAACTGTAGTCTCCCCGGACTGGTCGACCAGACGCTGACGCGGGCCTCGCTCCCCATCGAGTTCGACACCGTCGTGACGAGCCTCGACTGTGGCTGGCGCAAGCCCCACGACAGGGCCTTCGAGGCTGTCGCCGAGGCACTTGGTGTCTCACTGTCCGCACTCGTCCATGTCGGTGACGACGCTCGAACCGACGGCGGCGCGCGGACGACCGATGCGACGGCTGTCCTGATTGAGGAAACGCCACTCCAGACGTTTCCGGCGTGGCTGGAGGAGCAATGTTACTGAGCGCGTTCGTACTCGGTGGCGCGCTCGCACTCGACGCTCTCGTGGGGGAACCACCGCAACGACTCCATCCCGTCGCGTGGTTCGGCGCTCTCGTCGCCCGCGTCGACGACGAGTGGACGCACCCACGGTTCGTCGGCGCACTTGCGGCGCTCTGTCTCCCGGGGCTGGCCGGAGCGACGCTTGCGGGAGTCGTCATCGCAGCGGGAACCGTCGACCCGCTCGTCGGTGCGGCCGCTGGCGCGCTCGTCGTCTTCGTCTCGACGAGTCTGCGACGACTCCTCGAACGGGTCGGAGACGTGACACGCCAGACCGAGGAAAATCTCGACGCGGCACGCGACCAACTCCGGGCGCTGGCTGGGCGTGACGCCGCGACACTCTCGGCAGGAGAGGTTCGGAGTGCCGCAGTCGAGAGTCTCGCGGAGAATCTGGCCGACGGACTGGTTGCGCCGCTTGCCGCCTACGCGCTCGTTGCTGGCTCGCTGACGGCCGTCGGTGTTTCTTCTGTGGTTGCGATCGGCGGTGGCTGTGGCGCTGGGGCGTGGGTGAAGGCAGTGAACACGCTCGATTCGATGCTTGGCTATCGTGAGAAGCCGGTTGGCTGGGTACCGGCGCGCCTCGACGACGTCGTGATGTGGCTGCCGGCGCGGCTGAGTGCTCTCCTGATTGCGATTGTCGCACGAGCACCGTTGGCACTCCTGCGTGCGCATCGCTGGACAGTGACAGTTGACTCACCGAACTCCGGGTGGCCGATGGGTACCCTCGCCGCGGCGCTCGACGTGCGTCTGGAGAAATCAGGGCAGTACACGCTCAACCCGAGCGCCCGACTGCCGGATGTCGACACTGCAATATGGGCCGTCCGGCTGGTCGCGGTCACCGGTCTCCTGGCCTACGCGCTCGCGGGGGTGGCAACGTGGATCTGAGCCCGCTTCGGGGTGCGGTCGGATTCCTGACGCGTCTGCCCGTCGAGAGCACCGACCGCGACTGGCGAGTGTTGACAGGCAACATCTGGGCGTTCCCACTCGTCGGGTATCTCGTCGGTCTCGTCGCTGCCGTGGTGCTGCTGGTGGAACTTCCTGCACCGACGGCCGCACTCGCGTACGTTACGATTGTGTTTGCTCTGACCGGCATCAACCACGCCGACGGGCTGGCCGACCTGGGTGATGCGGCCGTCGTTCACGGACACGCGAGCCGTCGCCGGTCGGTGATGAAAGACACGACAGTCGGCGTCGGCGGTATCGTCGCACTCGGCCTGGGACTGTTCGGACTGGCCGGTGGTGGCTTCCTGCTGGCGACACTGCCGGCGCGTGTCGGCATCGCGCTGGCTATCGCTGCGGAGGTCGGTGCGAAACTCGGCATGGTCACACTCGCGGTGCGGGGACGGCCGAGTCACGACGGGATGGGCGCACAACTGCTCGGTGCTCCAGCGCGCAACGAGTGGCTGGGACTCGGCATTGCACTCCCGGCTGTGTTGCTCGCGATGCCGGCTTCCGCCGCAGCGGTCGTGATGGGGCCGGTCGTGGCACTCGTTCTCCGGCGCTGGGCACGGGAGCATCTGGGTGGTGTCAGCGGTGACGTCTTCGGCGCTATCCACGTGGGGGTGGTCGTGTGGACGCTCTCCTGATGTGTGGTGGACGTGGCACGCGACTCGAAACAGAGACGGAGAAACCGCTGGTCTCCGTCCGCGGGACACCGATGGTCGACCGCGTGTATCAGGCACTCCAGGCGAGTCCAGTGGAGACAGTCTATGCAGTCACGTCGCCAGCCACTCCCGAGACTCGCGCTCACGTTTCCTGTCCGACTATCGAGACGCCCGGCGAGGGCTACGTCGCCGACCTGCAGCGTGCGCTGGCCGACAACCGTCTCTCCCGGCCCGTGCTGACGGTGGCTGCCGACCTGCCGCTGCTCGATGGTGAAGCCGTCAGGCGGGTTGTTCGTCGGGCCGAGGGGTCACTGACTGTCGCCGTTCCGGTCGGTCGCAAGCGCGCACTCGGCGTCAGCGTCGACACGCAGTTTCGCCACGGCGGCGTCGCGGTGACACCGGCCGGCATCAACGTCGTCGGCGACTCTGACGGCACCGTCTGGCGGACGCGTGACCGCCGCTATGCGGTGAACGTGAACCGTCCGCACGACGCACGCATATGCGCCTGGCTGTTGTCGGCGGATTCGACAGCCGACGACGATGTGGCTCCCTGAGACTCTGTCACACCGTCGTTGCGCGACCTGCGAGAGGTGGTGGCAGATTGGTAACAAAAGTATTATCGGGAGATAACAGAGAGTTTTATACACCAATGAACCCAGACGCTGTCGACGAGCTTGCCTCGTCCGACGGGTCGATGGGTGCGTCAACAGGGGGAGAGAAGACCGAGGGGTCGACGACAGCCGGTCGCGTGCCACACGGCGGAACCGAAGACCCGCTCGTGTTGGATTTCAGCGCCAACACGAACCCGAAGACACCACCGGGTGTCGCCCGGGTGTACGAGGCCGCTCTCTCGGCCGCCCAGTCGTATCCATCAGACGATTACTACGAGTTCCGTGCCGCCGCGGCAGAGTTTGCAGGCTGTGAGGCGGCGGAGGTCATTCCGACACCGGGTGGACTGCCGGCGCTTCGTCTGGCCGTCGCGACGACGGTCACGTCCGGCGACGATGTGCTTGTTCCGACACCGAGTTTCGGCGAGTACGCCCGTGAAGTTCGTCTGCAGGGCGGCAATCCCGACTTTGTCCCGCACGACGAACTGCTGGATGTCGACCCGAGTGACTACGCGCTCGTCATCGGGTGCTCGCCCAACAACCCGACAGGTGATGCCTACGACCCCCAGCGGTTGCGGGCCTACGCCGGGCGGTGTTCGGACGCAGAGACGCCGTTTATCCTCGACGAGGCATTCATCGGCTTCACACGCCAGCCATCGCTCGCCGGTCACGAGGGGGTCATCGTCCTCCGCTCGCTGACGAAACTGTTTGGCATTCCAGGTCTTCGTGCCGGGTTTGCCGTCGCCACCGGTCTGTACCGCGACAGACTCGACACAGCACGACCGGCCTGGGGGATGGGGTCGCCGGCCTCTGCCGTCGGTGCGCACTGTCTGCGCCAGGACGAGTTCGTCGCGGAGACGCGCGAACGCGTCGAGAGTGAACGGGCGCGAATGCGATCCCGGCTCTCGACACGCTTCGAGATTCCTGAGTCCGACGCTCCCTTCCTGTTGCTGGAAGCCGAGAGCAGCGAGGCCGTCGACACGCTGCTGGAAGAACTCAGACAGTACGACCTCGCTGTCCGTGACGCCCGAACCTTCCGTGGCCTCGACCGTCACGTCAGAGTCGCCGTCCGCCTGCCGTACGAGAACGACGTACTTCTGGACGCGCTGGATGGTTGAGGCAACGGTCGTCGACGGTGTCTGTCGTCTCGCCGTTCCCGACGCTCGCTGGCTCGCGACCGGCTTCGACGGGGGATACACTGACGCCGACGCTGCCTACAACATCACCGTTCCCTCTGGTTTCGACCGAACAGATCTCCCTGTGTATGCCGACGACCGCGTGACGAGCGCCGGCTTCGACGGTGACGGCCCGCGACTGCTCACGGGCGTCGCGATGCGTCACGCTCGTGGTGCCCGCTGTGGCTCGGTGACCGCAGTCGCGACCGCCGGCATCTCAAACCCGGCGGCGCTGCCCATCGACGGCGACGAGACCGTGCTTTGCGACGACGCTGGGCAAGACGACCCGCCGCCTGGCACTGTCAACGTCCTCGTCGGAACGACACGCGCACTCGATGACGGCTCCCTCGCGACACTGCTTGCGACCGCCGTCGAGGCGAAAACCGCGACACTCCAGCAACTCACCGGCTTCACCGGCACGACGACCGACGCCGTCGCTGTTGGCTGTGTGCCCTCTGGCGACACCGCCGAGTTCGCCGGGAGTGGCACCGACATCGGGCGTGCAACGCGTGCCTGCGTTCGCGATGCAGTGCGTTCGAGTCTCGATGCACGGTACACCGACGACGACTATCCCGACAGCGTCGCCGAGGCAGAACACGGCGTCGTGACGAGTTGTACCGCGACGACGTTCCAGCCGTAGCACAACAGATATTGTGCCAGCACAACAGTGGTTGCAGTATGACCGACCACTCCGACAGCGGGGAGTCGAACTCCGTGGCACCGCGGGCAATCGAGCCTGCAGCCCCCGATTCCTTCGGCCTCGTCCAGATCTGGTGGGGCGACGGCAAGGGCAAGACGACTGCCGCACTCGGCATGGCGATGCGCGCCGCAGGCCACGGCTATCGCGTCCATCTCCTCCAGTTTATGAAAGGCGGAACCAACACCGTCGAGGATGTCCGCGGCGAATACAACGCTATCGAGGCGTTGCCGGGCGTTTCCTACGAGAACGCCGGCCATTACGGCTGGCACGGCTTCCACGACGGCTCCGACGACGACGAGCACGCTGCCCAGGCAAAAGGGGCGTTTGCCCGTGCTCGCGAACTGGTCGATGCTGCGGGAGACGCCGACCTCACTTCCCCACTTTCCCTCGAAGGCAGTGCAGACGATGGCGTCCATCTGCTCGTCTTGGACGAGATTCTCTACGCCGCCAACCGCGAACTCGTCGACCCCGAGGCGGTGGTCGAACTCGTCGAGGACAAACCCGATGCGCTGGAACTCGTTCTGACTGGCGGGCACGACCGCCCGGCGTACATCCTCGACCACGCCGACCTCGTGACTCACGTCAAAAAAGAGCGCCATCCGATGGACGCGGGCCAGGGCGCACGGAAGGGAACCGAGTACTGAGATGTCCAGCCGCACAGGGGACGACACAGCGGCACACACGATTCTCGTCGCGGGCACCGCGAGTCACGTCGGGAAAAGCACCGTCGCCGCCGGGCTCTGTCGACTGCTGGCCGACCGCGGCGTCGACGTGGCACCGTACAAAGCACAGAATATGTCCAACAACGCCCGCGCCGTGCCCGGCGGTGAAATCGGCGTCTCACAGTACGTCCAGGCACGGGCGGCGCGTCTGCCAGCCAGCGTCGACATGAATCCAGTCTTGCTCAAACCCCGCGGCCAGGGCGGCTCACAGCTCGTCATCCAGGGAGAGGCTGTCGGACACTACAGCGCTGGCGAGTACTACGACGACCACTGGGCGCAGGCGCTGACAGCGGCCAGCGAGTCCTACGAGCGACTGGCCGCCGACCACGACGTCGTCGTCGCGGAGGGGGCTGGCTCTATCGCCGAACCGAATCTCAGCGACCGCGACCTCGCAAACGTCGAAACGGCCCGGTTTGCCGATGCCGAGATACTGCTGGTCGGCGATATCGAACGCGGCGGTGTCTTCGCCAGCCTGGTCGGGACGCTGGAACTGCTGGCCGACGAACTCCGCGAGCGCGTGGCCGGCGCAGTCATCACGAAGTTCCGGGGTGACCGCGAGATTCTCCAGCCCGGTATCGAGGACTTCGAGACTCGAACCGGCGTCCCGGTTCTCGGCGTCCTCCCTTACGACGACCCGGGACTGCCCGAGGAGGACAGCGTCTCGTTGGCCGACGGCGACGAGCGAGCGGTTCGCGGCGCTGCCGATGGCGTCGCCGACGCACAGACCGCCACTGTTGCCGTCCCGCGCTTGCCCCGCATCTCGAATTTCACCGACTTCGGCCCGCTCGCCCGCGAACCCGGTGTTCGGGTCGCGTACGTCCCGCTCGATGGCCGTCTCGACGCCGACGCCGTCGTGCTTCCGGGCACGAAAAACACCGTCGACGACCTGCAGGCACTGCGCGAGGCCGGTATGGCCGAGCGCATCCATCGCTTCGACGGGCCGGTCGTCGGTATCTGCGGCGGCTATCAGATGCTCGGCGAGCGTATCACCAACGCCGCCGTCGAGAGCGCCAGCGGTACCGACGAGATAGACGGTCTTGGTCTCCTCCCCGTCGAGACTGTCTTCGAGCAGGAGAAACGAACCGAGCCGGTCGAAATTTCCGTCGAAGGTACTGGCCCGCTTGCCGGCGTTTCTGCGACTGTGTCGGGCTACGAGATTCACATGGGTCGAACCCGCGTCGTCGGCGATGCCCACCCATTCGGCGAGCGTGGTGTTGCGACCGAGTCCGTCCTCGGCACCTACCTCCACGGCCTCTTCGAGAACGCCGCTGTCCGCGAGGTGTTTCTCCAGCATATCCGCGAGGATGCAGGTGTCGAGGCTCCCGCACAGGCCGGGGGAGCGGACTCCCCCTACGACCGTGCTGCCGCACTGTTGGCAGAGTACGTCGACCTGGCCGAACTGTTGCGTCCGAACTGATCGGGCCGGTCATCCGGTGGCCGGATGCCACTGCCGTCAGGCCGTGGAGGAGGTCACTGTTAGCTGTTCGAAACCACAGACGAAGCAATACAGTTATGCATGATGGCTCTATCTATATTTTCGAAACTATTCCGTTTTGTCACATATGAATGAGAGACACACATCGGAAGACGGAACGGATTCAAGAGATGCAGATATCAGTGTTTTAATCGTCGACTCTGACCAGCAGCGGTGTGCGAAGATCGGGCAGAAACTGGCCACAGAGAAGTCGTATTTTGATGTTCGAACGGAGACCAGTGTCG
>CAZFOF010000095.1:0-7975 GCA_964520265.1 uncultured Halobacteriales archaeon
CCAGTTTGCCGTCCTCTTCGGCGGCGAGCGCAACATCGGGTCGTACATTTTCGCGATGATCGCCGGCTCCGTCGCGCAGATGATCGTCTCCCTGTTCGTGATGGCGATTTCGCGGTACCGCGAGTACGTCGCCGACAGCGACGCTGCGGAGTACACTAACAACCCCGACGCGATGGGACGTGCACTGGAGAAGATTAGCCAGGGTGCAAAACAGCGCCAGGAGATGCAACAACAGGCCCGCCAGAAGCAGCGTCGCGGGCGCAACCAGCAACAGGACAAGGGGATGCCAGACGAGGTTGCCGCGCTCTGTATCTTCGAGGGCGACCGTGGTATCTTGGCGACGCTGTTTGCGACACACCCTCCAGTCGAGAAACGCATCGAGAAACTCCGCGCCTGGTAACTTCGGCGGTAGTAACAAGCCCTTTTTACCCAGACCCGGTGAGAAAGTGTAATGACAGAGATTCACCCGAATCAGCGGGTCGCGGTTCTCGCAGACTCACAGAACCTCTATCACACCGCCCAGAGCCTCTATACGCAAAATATCGATTACGCTTCCCTCCTCGAATCGGCTGTCGACGGTCGCAAACTGACGCGAGCGCTCGCCTACGTCGTCAAAGCCGACGCACCAGAGGAGGAGTCGTTCTTTGACGCGCTCGTCGACATCGGGTTCGAGACACGTATCAAGGAAATCAAGACCTTCCAGGACGGGACGAAAAAAGCCGACTGGGACGTTGGACTGAGCCTCGATGCCGTCTCACTCGCGCCCCACGTCGACACCGTCGCGCTCTGTACCGGCGACGGTGACTTCGCACGACTGTGCCGGTATCTCGAACACGAGGGTGTCCGCGTCGAAACCTACTCGTTCAAGAAATCGACCGCAGACGAACTCATCGAAGCCTCACACGAGTTTACCGACCTCAGCGAAGATACAGACAACTTCTTGCTCTAGACTGGTCGCCCGTCGCTTCCCGAAATCCCGACGAGCAAGACACCGAGTGCAAGCACCAGTGCCGCTGCGCTTCCGAGAAGGCCAGGAACCACCGGTTTGCCCTGTATGCTGACATAGAGGATGAGTCCCGACGAGACGAGTGCGAGGATTCCACCGACCATGATTTGCATTGCCGAATTCATATACACGCTTCTCGGACTCACATCCTTGTTAAGCTTCCCAAATATCACGGGCGTATGACACTGAGTGACGCTCCGTCTGTTCCAACGGAGCGATTTTGTACCGGCATGGGATAGTAGTGGGCGATGGACGATATCTCGGTGCTTCGGCGGGTAGCAGACTACCAGTTCGGCGACGGTGCGGGCGTTGGGCTGTTTCCAACGCGCACCGAGTTGACAGTGACCCAGACGAGTTCCGGTCGGCCACGCCAGGTACGGGTCGCCGACGGGAGACTCGTCACGTACGGTACAGACGGTCGCTTTCGGCTCGGTGTCGCGGGTGGTCGGCGGCTCCAGGACGCGCTCGCTGCGCCCGCATACAGAGTCGTCGTCGGTGACGAAAGCGAGCCGTTCGTCCTCGATGGCCGCAACGTCTTCGCGAAGTTCGTCTCGACGGCTGGCTCGGAGATTCGCCCGCGGGACGAAGTGCTGGTCGAACACGAGGACGGCCGCCTGCTTGCGGTGGGACGTGCAGAACTTTCGGCGAGTGGGATGGTCGACTTCGACACTGGCATGGCCGTCGACGTTCGCGACACCAGCGCGGAGTGAGCGGTCTTCGCTGTTCAACGCAGGCCTTTTTATCACCTGGGGCGAACCGGAGTGTATGTTTGGAGGAGGCGGCGGGGGACTCAACCCCAGCAAAATGAAGCAGATGATGAAACAGATGGGTATCGACATCGAAGAAATCGATACCGAAGAGGTCGTAATCAAAACGCCCGACGAGGAACTGGTCTTCACTGATGCCGAAGTCCAGTTGATGGACGCACAGGGCCAGGAGACCTACCAGATTGTCGGTTCACCCGAGACGCGAGAGCGCGGTGCCGGTGAACTGGCCGAAGGTGACGCCGAGGCTGCGGACGCCGACGAAGAGGAAGGCATCCCGCAGGACGATGTCGAACTCGTCGCGATGCGCACCGGCGCGCCCGAAGAGAAGGCTCGCGAAGCGCTCGAAGCGACCGACGGTGACCTCGCTGCGGCCGTGGACAAACTGGAGTAGCGTGTCCTACCTTCTGGTTCACGACGACCGCGAGTACCTGCTGGACGCCGGTGAGCGACTGGAGACAGACCTCGGCATCCTCGAAGTTCCCGAGGATGTCGAACCGGGGCAGACCGTCCAGACCCATCTGGGGACGACGTTCGTCGCACGAGCGTTGCGTGGCCCCGACCTCTTTCATCACCTCGAACGCACCGGCGCGCCGATGATGCCCCGTGACGTGGGACTCATCGTCGGCCACACTGGACTCTGTGCCAGCGACCGTGTGCTCGATGCCGGCACCGGTACGGGCATTCTCGCAGCGTACCTGGGGCGTCTCGGCGCGTCCGTGACGACCTACGAGCGCGACCCTGACTTTGCCGACGTCGCACGAGAGAACATGGAACTCGCTGGCGTCGCCGACACCGTCGACGTACGCACTGGCGACGTGACCGACCACCTCGTCCGCGAGGAGCGCTTCGACGTGCTCACGCTTGATACGGAGGATGCGGCGTCGGTGGTCGAACACGTGCCCAATCTGCTCGTGCCTGGTGGGTTCATCGCCGTCTACTCGCCGTTCGTCGAGCAGACACGCGAGGTGGCCGAGACTGCACGCGATGTCGGCCTCGGCGAAATCGAGACGCTGGAGACGATTCAGCGGACGATGGACTTCGATGACCGTGGCTCGCGTCCGTCGACGGCCGGCGTCGGCCACACCGGCTACCTGACCTTTGCTCGGAAACCGTAGCTTTCGGTGACGCGGTGGACATTGCCCCGCAATTTTCTGCTGTGCCGCAGCCACCGCTCACGGCGTAAATATCATTGGTGATATTGCACAATATTAGACTAGTCAAAACACCTTGTCCGGGTAGAATAATTGAGTTTAATGCGATATACGCGGTTATAGCGGCTGATAAGACGATATATTTCAGCACGTCTCATCCTCCTCTACAGTGGTTGTGCAAAAACAAAACATTATTAACCCATGCCGCTGTATGTACGAGTGAAGATGAAAATGAACGTCGGAGCAATTGACCGCAAAGTTCGGATAACAATCGGCGCACTTGCAGGAATCCTCTCCCTTGCAATCCTCGGCAACCTCGTGTCGCTGCCGGAACTGGCCTCGCCCGCACTCGGCGTCGTTTCGCTGCTGATGCTCGTCACGGGATTCACCGGCTTTTGCCCGGTCTACACCCTGCTGGGAATCAAGACCGGCGAAGCCAGTCCCAGATAAAACGGTCGACCGTTCCACGCGGCCGTCGACCCCTTGCGCCAGTGTCCTTTTTACGGCCGTTCGACGTCTACGAGACGTCTCTGAGTACGTCGAACAACGTCTTTTCTGCCTCGTCTGGCGTTCGTGACAGTGGCTTCTCGGCGTCGACACCCAGTGCATCGGCAAGTGGAACACCGGGATAGCCACCGGTCACCACGAAAAAGTCCGTGCCGTCGTTCCAGACGCCGACCCAGCCGGTTACCGGGAGCCCGTCCTCGAGTATCGAGTCGGTTCCCTCGTAGCGGGTGAGCCGAGCGCGATTCCCCGACCGAACCCGTATCCGTTCTCTTCGGCTCCGCTGTATGTTCTCGACACCGCGGGAGTTGAGGCGTTGTTCGAACGTCTTGCGTGCTTCCGACTGCATCATCGGTAGTATCATCGACGGCAGCGTTCCCGGTGGTAACATCGGGTCGAAGCCAAGATGTGTCGCGGCGACGAACCGAAACTGGTGGTCGATGGCGCCGTCGGTCGCCTCGCGGACGGCGGCACGTGTCTCTACGTCCTCGTACTGTCTGGTTGCACCGACGACCTTTGCCCCCGGAAGCTGGAACACCGTTTCGACCGTTTCGTCGGTCAGTTCCCACTCGGTGAGTTTCTCCGCTGGCAGGCTCGGGTAGTCGGGTTTAGCCATCTAGTGGTCGTCCTCGCGCCACTTGTGGTCGCAGTCGGTACAGGTGAAAAACCGAGTCTCTGACTCGTCGGCGGCGCGAATCTGCTTCATCTCGTAGCGGGCGGTGTCGTGTCCACACTCCGGACACCGGGCGCTTGTCGTCGGCCCGATTGCTTCGTCGTCCGTCTCGCTCATGTCGACGACTTCTGACTCCTCCTGGCCCTGCGTGGTCTCCATCGCCGCTTCCTTTGCATCGTCACGGGGTGTCTCGTTGCCGCAGGAGCCACAGACCCAGTGGTCGCCGTCCGTCTTCATCATCGAGCCGCACTCGTCGCAAAATTCCATGTCGAGGTGGTATCCCCCTCAGAAAGTTAACTCCCCGGATTCAACTGTTGGCTTCCCACTGGTCGCAGGCGTCCATATCCTCCAGCACTTCCTCGTGGAAGCCACAGTACGGGGTAATTTCACCGTCGACACGGACGTATTCGAACTGCGAACAGTTTCCACAGTATCGGTCGGGCTGCCCTCGCTCGGTGACAGCCTGGTGGATATCTGCGTCTGCTGCGGCCGGGTCGGGTGTCTCGGGGGCGGTGTCGACTGCACCGGAGCCATCGCCCGCTGGTGTGGGTTTGGTGGTCTCTGACGGTGTCGACTGGAAGGCCTCGTCGATATCCGGTTCGGCGACAATCGGCTCCTCGTCTATCTCGCGGTTGGTCTGTGTCTCGACTTCCCCGTCGGGGTCGGTTCCGAACAGTCCGATTCCTCCCATGCCGGGAATCGCGCTGTCTGTGCTGACGATTTCGACTGTCCCCTCGTCGGTAATCTCCAGGCGGGCCGAGCCACCGGGGTCGTTGCGCGTCTTGAACGTCGCGATGCCGAGGAACAGACACCAGAAGGTGATGAGCGTCCCGGCGGTGTACAGCAGCGTCGTCGTGACCGCCAGTCCGGGGTTCGAGGCCACCCAGTTGTAGGGGTACGCGTAGCCAAACAGCGCCACGCCCAACACCGCGAGGCTCGCACCGATGGCAGTGCCTGCTCTCGTTGCTCGTCCTGCTGGTAGCACGGTGAGGATGCCGACGAACACCGACGGTACCCCGAGTCCAGCGAGGATGCCTGCGAACTTTCGACCCTCGTACACTGAGAATCCAAGCCCCCGGACGATGTCGGTCGTGGCAATTGGGATTGCACCCACAATCATTGCCGCCCCGGCGAGGAAGAGCGCTGCCCCCGCCAGACGCTGACGCGGGTCTGCCACGACCCCGACGCCACCCTCGTACACGTCACTGAGGCTAGTCATGGAGGCTTCTACCCGTGACAACTACTAAACTCCCCGTCAGACGGACGGCAGACGCTTCGTTCCCGTTCGACAGCACAAGCACGCGATTCGAAAACACTAATCCGTGGGGTCGACAAGGGGGCGACATGGCCGAAGACGACGACAGCGAGGACGAACCTGCCGTTTCGCTCGGAGAGGGGAGTGCCGTCGCCGGCGCGCCGCTGGCACGAGTCGCCGAGCGACTGATGTGGGGCATCGAAAAGAGTGAAATCGACGCTCGCGAGGGCGATACGACCATCCGGACGCCGGACGGGCCACGAAAACTCTCGGAGATTCTCGACGAACTCGACCAGACCTACTTCGCGACACGCCAGGATTTCATCGACGCTGTCGAATCGGCAATCGGCACTGGCCCGGTTCCGACCCGGTAGTCCTCGCCACACCATTTTTATCGGCTCACCCCATTCTCTTTGGCGATGACACTTCCCATCGACCCGTCACAGGTCAGTCCCGACGATATTGGCGAAGAGCAGACTGTGCTCTCACTCGACCACGAGGAGGCAATCGAGGTCGTCCGCGAGGCCTGCGCGGACGCTGGCTTCGGAATCCCCGTCGAGTTCTCGCCCTCCGAGATGCTCAATGAGAAAGTCGACGCGGGACGCGACCCCTACTACGTTCTGGGTGCGTGCAACCCCGACGTTGCAGACCGTGCGCTCGACGCCTCCGACAACAGACTCGGTGCGCTGATGGCCTGTAACGTCGTCATCTGGGAGGAAGAGCCGGGTCGACAGCGCGTCTATCACGTCTCTATCATGCGCGTCGCCCGCCTGGTCGGGATGGCACCCGACGACGACACCTGGGACGATATTGTCACCGACACCGGCGAGTACGTTGAGGAGTTGTTCACGACGCTCCGGGAGTCAGACCACGCCGTCGCCTGATTCCGGTCGCCTCTCAAAAGTCGCTCAACTGCGATTGGATACCCGCGACCATCTTCGATTTTCTGCGAAGCGTCGTCAGTGAGACGGGCAGTGCTGACTCCAGTTGTCGAATTGCGTCGTGGAACGTCTCAGCGGTCGCGTAGTCGCCGTCGAAGGCGTGTCGGATGCCCTCCCGAATCTGCCAGACGCCGACAGGGGCCCAGTAGGACTCGCTGGCGTGGCGGATGACGAGACAGGTCGCCTGTCTGTCGCGCTCTTCGAGGTGTTCGAGGACGGCCAGCCGCGAGGCGTAGTACGCCCCCGAGGTTTCGTCGACGTAGCCGGTGCGGCCCTCGTAGCCCTCGTCGTCGGCAGCCATGTAGTACTCGCCGTCGGGTTCGGGGTTCCAGATGCTCCCCGGTGCCTTGAGTTCGACCAGTTCGAACTCCCAGTTTCCGGGTGCGAGAATCACCCAGTAGTCGTTGCCAACGTACTCGTTGTACCAGACCTCCACCTCGTTGATGGTCGAGGCGTTCCGGATGCTCCCCCGGAGATACTGGCCGACAGTGTCGTCGACGGCGGTAATCGACCAGCGCGTCGGGAAGAGCCGGCGGTTGCGTCCCTGTCCAAGCGCCCCCGCAGAGAGAATCGTGTTGATGTCGTACACGTCGAACCCCCGGCGGTAGAGATACGTCATCGCACCCTGAGCCTGCCAGTCGTCGTCCGCTAAGGTCTTCTCGACGGCCCGAGGCACGTGTGGGTTCTCGGCGAGATCAGCGTTGCTCGCACGCGCTCGTGGCCCTGTCGGCGTCGAGATATCGTCGAGCGAGAGGTCGAGGTCGGGGTCGGCGTCGAGACCGACTTCGACGTCGACGGGGTGGTCTGCGATGGCGACTTCGCGCTGGACACCGACGAAGCCGTCCCACACATCTTCGACGTTGACCTCCGTCGAGCGTGTGGAGTTCAACAGTCCCGTTCGTCGCTGGAGGACGTCGTCTATCTGGTAGCCCTGCTGGTACCAGTCGGCACTCGTCGCGAAGGCACTGGCGTCGGCGCTGGTGTCCATCGGCGACAGCAATCCCGTCGAGACCTGTGGGTAGTTCGACCGTCCGACGAAAATCTCCGGAGCGGTCGACCCGAACAGGGCGTCCCCCTGGACGACGGACTCGAATTGTTGTTCGACGTCGTCGAGGTAGTTCGTGATCTCGTAGGACTTTTCGGCAGCGAGGCGGCGGCGCTCTGCGGCCTCGTCGCGTTCGAACCCCTCGACGAACTCGTCCAGCCGCATCGGTCGTCTCTCGGAGCCACCGGTGTATGAATCTGACTCTCGGGTGGTGTCAGCAGAGAAAAATCGGTGAGCGGAGGCGACCTAGCTGTGGATGCCCATCGCTTCGATTTGTTCCTGGTAGCGGTTCCGGATGGTGACTTCCGTCACCTGGGCAACATCGGCGACTTCGCGCTGGGTCTTCTTTTCGTTACAGAGCAGCGAGGCGGCGTAGATTGCGGCTGCGGCGTAGCCGGTTGGCGACTTCCCAGACAGCAAGCCCTTCTCTGCGGTCGTCTCGATGATTTCGTTTGCCTTGGTCTGTACCTCTTCGGAGAGTTCGAGCTCTGAACAGAACCGCGGGACGTACTTTTTCGGGTCGACCGGCTCCATCTCCAGGCCGAGTTCCTGTGAGATATAGCGGTACGTCCGGCCGATTTCTTTCCGCTCGACGCGTGAAACGGCAGAAATCTCCTCCAGACTTCGTGGAAT
>CAZFOF010000096.1:0-7918 GCA_964520265.1 uncultured Halobacteriales archaeon
AGGCGTTTGCCGACGACCTCGGCCATGCCGTCCGTCTCGGCGAAGAACTCGGTGCAGACGTTATCAAGACGGCCTACTCCGGGACGCCGGAGACGTTCGAACACGTCGTCGAATCCACCAGCCTCCCGGTAGTCATCGCAGGTGGGTCGAAAGGAACTGACGAAGAAACGCTCGATATGGTACGCGGTGCGATGGACGCCGGCGCGGCCGGAGTCTCGATGGGGCGCTCTATCTTCCAGCACGACGACCCCGAAGCGATTACCGAGGCCGTCGCCGCAGTCATCCACGACGACGCAAGCGCAGAAGAGGCCGTCGAACAGGCCGGACTCGCAGTTCAGGCGTAGTCTCCCAGACTTCAGGCTGCCGGGAAGGTCAAAACGACCGCCGTGCCACCGAGGTCACTTTCTTCGAATCGGAGCGAGCCACCCGACAGCGACGTAATCCAGTCGACCAGCCACAGCCCCAGTCCGGTACTGTGTGCGAGGTCTGTCTCTTCGCCCGCGAGTATCACATCTCGTTCCTGTTTGGGGATGCCACAGCCATCGTCGGAGATGTGGACGGTGACTGTCTCCTCGTCAGCCTCGATAGCGACGTCGACGGTCGGTTCCGAGTTGTGTTCGACTGCGTTCTGGAGTGACTCTTTCAGAACACGTCGGGTCATGTCTGTACCGACTGTCAGCGCCGTCGCTGTATCGGGTACGTCGATCTGCACTGTTGCATCGCGCGTGTCTGTCGTTTCGAGCACATCGTAGAGAACATCGACGAGTTCGACCGGGCACCGTGATGATTCCTCGCCTCGCAGGAGTCGCTCTGCACGACGGGCGCGCGTACTCGCGGCGTTGAGGTCGTCGGCAGCCGCATTGATTGCCTGTAACTTCTCAGAGAGTTCGGGGTCGTCGATGCGAGTGCGCACGTACCACGTGTTTCCTTTGATGACTGAGGTTCGGTTCCTGACGTTGTGCCGGAGGACACGCGAGAGCACGGAGAGTTGCTTTTCGCGGAACCGCTTTGTCGAGGTGTTCCGTCCGATGCCCGCCAGACCCCTGAGCTCGTCGTCAGCATTTACGATAGGGCTGCCGCTGAATTCGTAGGGAATCCGTTCTCCCTGTTTGGTCAGCAACTCCGACTGTACTGTCTGTGATTCCCGGTCGCGAACCACACTGGCCATTGCCTTGGTGACGAGTTCGCGATCTTCGTCCGGGATGAGTTCTGTCGCGTGCTTCCCGTCGAGTTCCTCGTCGGTGTAGCCGGACATCTTGCACATCGCCTCGTTCCACCGGCTGAAACTGCCGTCAGCATCGAGCACGTAGAAGGCGTCGGGGAGGGCATCCATCACCGAGTCGACGAACTGGCGCTCGTTACGGAGTTCACGCCGGCGCTGGATGCGGTCGCTGATATCCCGCACGACACAGATGAGTCCCTCATCTTCGAGGTGTGTCAGCGACACATCTTGGCCGAACTGTGACCCATCCGCACGCATTCCAGTTGCCTCGCCGCGCCAGACACCATCGTCCGTTACCTCCGGCAAGATTTCGTCCTCGAATCGTGCTTGCTCGTCCTCGTCGTAGAGCATCCGCCAATCTTCGCCGATGAGGGCGTCTGGGTCGTCGTAGCCGTAGATGTTCGCGTGGGCATCGTTGGCGTATGTGAACTGCCCATCCTCATCGAGAATCCCCACGCCGTCCATCGTCTGGTCGACTGCCGTCGCGAGTGTGTCGAGTCGCTGCTGTCGTTCCTTGCGTTCTGTAATATCGCGGATGATTGCACTGAACAGATTCCCGTCTTCACCTGTCCGCTCGCCGAAGGTGACCGCGATTGGAAACTCAGTGCCGTCCTGGTGTTGTGCCGGCAGTTCTGTCCAGTCCCAGTCCAGCGAGCGCTCACCAGTGTTCAGATACTCTGAGACCGCTTCGTAGTGGGGTTCTTCCAGTCGATCGGGCATGATCTGTGTCAACGAATTCCCCACCAGGTTGTCGGCTGTGTAGCCGAACAGTTCCTCGATTCCCGGACTCGCATACTGGACGGTGCTGGTACCGTCTATCGTCACGACAGCAAGCGACGGGGTGTTCGCGAGTGCCTCGAATCGCGCCTTGAGATTGTGGAACGAATCGGTAGTCTCCCGTTGCTCGACTGCCGTCTGGACACGATGTGCGAGTACCTCGTATCTGTCCGGGCCGGCAGCGGTGACAACATCCGTCGCACCCAGTTCCAGTGCCGTCGTCGCCGTTCCCGTCTCCGCGTCGGGAGAGATAAACGCCACAAGCGGTGTCGACCGCTCGGAGAGGGTCGGAATAGTCTCGACAGAAGCACCCGACTCGCCGACGGCGACGACGATGCAGTCACACTCCTGGTCGACGAGCTGTGGCGAAGCCACCGCGGTCGACTCCTCGACAGTACTGACATGAAGGGAGTCGAGGTGTTCCGACAGTCGAGTCCTCAACTGAGAATCCTGAAACGACTCGACACAGAGGACATCGACTGTAGGGTCACGGTTGACCACGGGTTTAGTATAGAGTCAATAAATAAAAGCTCATTGGCCTTTCTGTCGGCTCACTGGCAGAAATTTCGGCATTTCAGAGTTAGCGTGACCAGGCGATAACGACGCCGAGCACCAGCAGGCCACCCAGGAAAAAGGCCGCTCCTGCCGTGATTGCAGGATCGAGACTACCGAGTGTATCGACGACTCCGGTTGCAGTTTCGGTAGGCGTCGGTGTCGTCGTCGGCGTTGACGTTGCTCCAGCACCATCGGCCGCAATATTGACTTCGCCACCGGACGCTGGCGTCTCTGTGCCCAGTCCACCCGCAGCGTCCGGTGACTCCGACCCGGGTTGTGCTGCTGGCTGTCCGAGGAACTGACGGGTGAGCCAGGCGACGACTGCAGATGCTGGCAACAGGAGTCCGAGCACACCGACGACACGTTTCAACAGCGAGCGCAACGAGCCTCGTTTGTCGTTGCCCGCAAAGAGGACGAGTGACTCGTCGGTCGGCGCATACACCTTCATCTCCGTGCCCCGCTCGGAGTACCACGTATCGACGACTTCGACCAACTCTGCATCGACCAGTTTCTGGAGGTGGTACTGTGTGTTTTGCACCGATGTGTCGGTGACATCGGCGAGGTCGGAGGCAGTCTGGGGAGTCTCGTGGAGCGCTGCGAAGATATCCCGAGTCGTCCCCGAAGACAGCGCCTGGAACACGTCGTCAGCCACGTCGTCGTCCAAGTCGACCAGCCGTGGCTCGCGCTTGTCGTCTAAACTCACCTTGTCGCGGAGTGGGAAAATCGTACTCATGGATGGCCTGGGAACTACCAGAGAGTACAACCCAGACTATAATGACCGTACTGAAGGCACAAAGAGTCGTTTGAGTCTTCACCGACCGGTCTGCTCACCCGCTCGTGGTCACGTGTTCGGGCTCGATTCGGAGGATGACCCGCTCGCCGGGGTCGGTGTCGTAGTTCGGGTAGATATCGACGCCCATGTACTGTTGTGCCAGCGTGTCGATGTGCTCGCGTGCACCCTCCTCGGTCAGTTCGACGACCGACCCCCACAGGGAGAGATACCGATACGGGTCGTCCGGGTCGACGATAGACAGCCCCACGTGTGGGTTCTTCCGGACGTTTCGCTCCTTGCGCCGGGTGCGTGCAGTGTTGATGCGGACGTGTTCGTAGTCGTCCTCGGCATCGACCCACGTCGGGGTGACGTGGGGCATCCCGTTGGGCAGCACCGTCGCAAAGTGAGCAAACGTCGCTTCGTCGAGTAAGTCCCGATACGCTTCTGTAATCTGTGTCATGTTGATACATAGCATGGGATTGCGTTAAATTCTCCGGCGGCTGACAGTCACGCACCGAGCAATCGCTAGCGAGTGCAGCGTCCCTACCGGCTTTGGTCTCGCGTGTAGCGCTGAGAGAACAGATGGGCGAGGATTCCGGCACCGAACGCGACACCGAGGTTGACGACCACTCCGAGAACGCCGATTCCGACGACCAGCGGATACGTCTCCGCCTGTTGTATGCTCGTCCGGCCCAGTTGAACTCCGATGAGGACGAGGACGACACCGAGCATCGAGACGGGATACGCGGCCACGAGAGACACCGCAATCAGCGCAACAGCGATATAGCCAACACCCAGAATGACGTTTGCGCCGGCCGTTCGTGCGCCGAAGGTGTATTTTCCGGCGATACCGCCACTCCCATGACACATCGGTAGTCCTCCGAACGGAATCGCAGCGAGGTTCATCACACCCATACTCGTTGCAAGTTCGTCGGCGGAGATGTCGCACTCGAAGTAATCCGAGAGGAGTACCGATGCTGCAAGCGCCGCATTTCCGACTGTCATCGCTAGTTGCGCGACTGTCGCCTCTATCGTAGGCAGTGTCAGCGTGGCAGTATTGAGGAGGAACAGTCCGTCTGTCGTCGGTATCGTCGGTGCTGGGACACCAGTTTGAAAGCCGGCTACCAGGCCGCCACCCACCACCACAACTATCGCGGTGAGATTCCAGTACCCGAGGAGGGTCAGGAACACAGCAATACCGACAGCCAGACCCGCTAACTGCACGTTGCCGCCACCGATTCGAAGCCCGGTCTCTAGCAGGACGAGTGCGACGCCAAACTGGACGCCGCGAACGACTGGCCGCCCGATATACCGGCTGATACGGCTGAGCGTGTCGGTTGTTCCGATACCCAGGAGTACCACACCGAGGAACATCCCGGCCAGGAGTGCCTCACCTATCGTAATTGTTCCCGCGAGAATGAGCGCGGCGATGGCTTTCATCGGCTCGACCGAGACTGGAACGCCGTAGAACAGTCCCCAGACAATCTGGAACACGCCAAACCAGATGAGCATCATCGCGAGGGACAGGTCGGTGAAAACAGCGACGGAAACCGTTATCGGGAGCACCGTCAGTGAATCTCCTATCGCTCCTGTGACCTCGTTCCATGCGAGGTCGATGGTCGTCTCGGTCCAGTACGAGACGGACAGACCCATTGTCGACTCTTGTACATCTCGCCGTAAATATTCATAGACCAACCAGTTTGTTCGGATTTCACAGCACGTCACGGTGAACCGCCCGGACGCATCCGCCACACTCAAGCCACCCCACGACGAGCGTATCCACATGACACGGTCCGTCTGGCTGAAAGCAGACGACGAAGTAGGCGACTGGAACGAGCGGAAGCGTCGCATCACCGCCGGGCTGGAGGCGGGAGTCGACTGGGTACTCGTCGACGAAGACGACGTCGAGCGCGTCCGCGAACTCGGCGAGGTAAACGTCGCTGCCTTCGCTGGCGACGACGTCCACGTCCTCGAAGCCGAAAACGACGGCATCGACGCCGATGCAACAATCGTCGGCAAACACGGCGAAGGCGATGGAACCGTCTCGCTACCCAGTGACTTCTCCGGCTCTGCCGACCTGTCGGCGCTCCGTGGCGACACCAGCGGGCAGAAAGGCGGCTACGTCCGGATTCAAGACGAGGATTACGAGGCATTCGCACAGGCAGTCGCCGAGGAATCTGACTACACCATCGTCATCGGCGAAGACTGGCAGATTATCCCACTGGAGAATCTCATCGCTCGCATCGGCGAGGAGACGACCCTCATCGCCGGTGTCCAAAGTGCAGAGGAGGCCCGGACTGCCTACGAAACGCTGGAGATCGGTGCCGATGCCGTCTTGCTCGACACCGACAACCCCGACGAGATTCGGGATACCGTCGAAGTGCGCGACGAGATGGCGCGTGAAACCCTCGATTTGCGCTATGCCGAAGTCACCGAAATCGAGCAGACGGGCTCTGCCGACCGGGTGTGTATCGATACCAGCAAGATGATGAATCACGACGAGGGGATGCTCGTCGGGTCGATGAGCCGCGGACTCTTTTTTGTCCATGCGGAGACGGCCGAATCGCCCTACGTCGCATCGCGTCCCTTCCGCGTCAACGCCGGCGCAGTGCACGCCTACGTCCGCACACCCGGCGGGGAGACGAAGTATCTCTCAGAGACCGGCAGCGGCACTGAGGTACAGGTCGTGGATACGTCCGGGCGAACCCGTGAGGCCATCGTCGGCCGCGCGAAAATCGAAAAACGTCCGATGTTCCGCATCGAGGCGGAGGTTACCGACGAGGACGGCTCGACCGACCGCATCGAAACACTGCTGCAAAACGCAGAGACGATCAAGGTAAACACCCGAGACCAGGGACGTAAGGCCGTGACAGACGTCGAGGCCGGTGACGAACTGCTGGTCTACTACGAGGACACCGCTCGACACTTCGGCGAAGCCGTCGACGAGAGCATCATCGAGAAGTAGCGGCTCAGTTTTCCGGTTCGTCCAGTTTCGTCGTACACCAGTGACAGAAGTCGATGTCCTCGTCGACCTCTTTCCCGCAATTTGGACAGCTTCTGGTGTCCGAGTCGGGCTGTTTCGCACCGTCTCTGATTTCCGAGTCGGGCAGGTCTGGACTCGCCGCCTGCTCGCCGGTGCGGCGTGCAATCCAGTAGGCGTCGGCCATGCTCAGAAACGTCAGCGTGAGAATCGCAAGCGACACCGGAAGCGGAACCGCCTGTCCCGCCGCAATCAACTCTTCCATCGAGAGGGTCTCCGGAACAGCATTCTGTGGAATCAGAAACGTACTACTGGAGATGATGACCAGAAACCACAGCAGTGCACGACCCCACTTGCGAAGGTAGACATGGCCCAGTCCAGGGTAGAGAATCGCCAGAAGTGCCGCTAACCAGGGTCGTTTCCGCCCGGGTTCCTTGCGCAGCCCAGAGAAGCTCACACATAAAGGTGCGCGTGCATAGGATGTTTAATGTTCCGCAACTCGTATTACTGGGACTCGAGACGCTCGACCAGTTGCGACAGCGTCGCCAGGTCGTACTGTCCGGGAGCCGTTGCCGACGTCGGCACGACCGGTGCGTAGCCGATGCGTGAGCCATACAGCGGTGCGACCGCCCTGCTGTGTCGCCCTGCCTCGCCCATCGCCATCGTCGCGACAGTCTTGCCCTCGACAGTGGCCTCGTGAGTCACCGCAAGCACGTCCAGAACATCCGTCCGGGAGTTTGCGGTAACTGCCAGTTTGGCTACGTCACCGTACTCGTATGCAGCGTCGAGCAGTTCGTGCATTCGCTCGCGTGACGGAGTTTTCTCGAAATCGTGGACGGAGACGACGACCGAAACGTCCTGCGTGCGAGCGTGGTCGACGACGCGACTCGCAGACCCCTCTTCGAGTGCCTGCAGTTCGATATCGACGGCCTCCGTAAGCGGTGTCTCAATTGCACGTGTCAGCGCAGAGAGTCGGTCGGGACTGTCCGGTGCTTCACCACCCTCCCACTCGACGCGGTTGGTCACCAGCACCGGGAGCGCCCCCTTGTAGTTCCGGAGTGTTTCGACTGGCTGGCTCGCGAGATCCATCCTGAACTCGACGACATCAGCGTGTTCGCGCGCGACGGGTTCCTCTGAGAGGTCGGCTGTCGACGCCGCGAGGACAAAGGACTCGAAGTTCATACGGCCAGTTCCGTGACTCGGGGCAAAAAAGTACGCCTCAGGCGACGGGCAGGTCTTGCTCGGCTTCGAGCAGTTCGTGATACCGGTTTCGGATGGTGACCTCGGAGATGTCAGCCACTTCGCTGACGGCGGCCTGTGTCGTCTTCTCGTTGGTCAGGAGTGCAGCGGCGTAGACGGCTGCCGCGGCGAGACCAACCGGGGACTTCCCGGAGTGGACGCCTTTCTCTTTGGCGTTCTGGAGGAGCTGGCGCGCGCGCCGTTCGGACTCCTCCGAGAGTTCGAGCGAGGAGGCAAACCGGGGGACGTAGCTTTCGGGGTCTGCCGGCTGTACCTCCAGTCCGAGTTCCCGAACCACGTAGCGGTAGGTGCGGGCAATCTCGCTTTTCTCGACGCGAGAGACGTCGGTTATCTCGTCGAGCGAGCGCGGGAC
>CAZFOF010000097.1:0-7815 GCA_964520265.1 uncultured Halobacteriales archaeon
GGCAAAGGCAAACGAGACAGTGCGTGGCATCGCAGAGATGTTGACCCAGACCTCTCCCTCTGGCTCGCCGGAGTCTGCCTCGTTTTCCCGGTCGAGTTCGGCGTTGATGAGGGCAAACGCCTGCTCGAAGGCAGTGTCGTAGTCGTAGACGTCTTCGATGACGACGCGTTCGGTTTCGGCCCCCAGGAGGTTCCGGTAGTCCTGTTCGAGTTTCTCTGCGATTTGCTGTGAGTACTCGACGTTGGCCTCGCTCCCGACGGCACCCTCCAGCAAGATGACACGGTCGATGTCCATCTGCTCGCGCACTAACGGCGCGATCAGCCGGTCGTAGTCAAAGCCGACCGGCACGATGTGTGTCTGCATACGCGGTACGTGGGGCTGGCATTTATATAAAGCACCAGTCTGGCGACCGTTGGTACGCACATCGTCAATGCGACTCCCTGGGCTTCGTGAATACGGAGGGAACCGCACACAAGAACGTGAGCGCTGCCTTACTCACCCGTCGATACGTTCAATGACCGCTCCACACTGCTTGCAGACGACTGCGAGTTGGTTCGTCCGGCCTTCCTCCAAGTTCTCGACAGCAGTATTGAGTTCATCTCCGCAGTGACACATGGTGTCTAACTGTGCCACCAGAGTAATCATGCCCCTGGGCACCGGCAATATTCCCGCAAAATGCGAGTGAACGACCGTTGCCTACTCTTCGGTCGTGGTGTCGATACCGAGCGTTTTGTTCAGTCCACAGAAACACGCCACGGCATTGAATCCAAATCCGAGTGCGCCAACGACGGCCATCAGGCCGAGCTTACGCTTTCCGCTTCGGAGTGTTTTGACTGCGACGACGCTCAAGACAGCGGCTAGCAGTGCACGGACGAGTCGGTCGCGACCACCTACGTTTGTGTCTGGCATATCGAATCAGTGGGGCGCTTCCTGCTTGTTTGTTTCCCATTTCGAGACGTGTCGACCGACCCCGGTGAATCGCACCCCAGTTGGGACGGATTCGAGCAGGAAGCGGGTGGCCGCCAACGCCGGCCGACAGATGGGTCTGGACACCTCAGAGACAACTGGAGAAGACGGACTGATTCCAGCGACTACGGACAGTCTTCGTGGACAATCTGACCCTGCTCGTTGGGGCCGCGGCGCTGTCCCGTCACAATCGGTTTGCCACAGAATTCACAGGTCGGTTCGTCGTCCTGGTCTGCTGTCTCCTCGGCCGCAGTCGTTTCAGCAGCGGAGTCCGTCTCGGTCGTTGCAGTGTCCGTCTCGATTGAGTCGGTCGAAGCAGTATCGGTGCTGGCCGTGTCGACACTTGATACGGAGGTGTCGACGCTGGTCGATTCGGATGTGTCGAACGTCGATTCGTCGGAGATATCACCAGCGGTGGTGTCGATATCGAGGGCATCGTTTGCGCCGCAGTATCCGGTCGTCGCGTTGAACCCGAAGACGAACGCGCCGGCACTGGCGAGTAGCCCCCGACCCTTCTTGCCGGCTTTCAGCCAGCGGGCGGCGACAATCGACAACACTACTGCGAGAACCGCGCGGACGAGTCGGTCACGCCCACCCACATTCTTGTCGGAGTCCATACATCGATGTTCGGACTCGATTGTCTTGTAGGTTCATACTGCCGGCGAGCGAGAAAGTAGTGTCAGACCTCAGGTACCAGACATTCCCCGCAGTAGCGGTACTCCTCCGCGACGTCGGAGCCACAGTTGTGACAGACGCGATTCCCATCTGTCATCTGCTGGTCGTCAGACGTCGCTGTCGACTCCGTCGTCGTGGTTGACGTCGTCTCGTCACTGCTCACGGAGTTCTGGGATAGCGGCCATGTGTTGTCCAGTGACTCGTCGTCATCGCGCATGAGCGGTGGGACGAGCAGAACAATCCCAAGCACCGCCCAGACAGCGACTCCAACGAGGAGTTCCATGGCCAATTCTCAGGACTACTTGATTATTAATGTGTCCCCAAAGTAGAATTTGCCAACAAATGTCAATCACGGGCGCGGAGAAGTACACGAACCACAGAAGTCGCATCCCTCGCCAACCGGAGCACCGCAGTGCGGGCAGTGACGCTGTGTATCAACGCGTCTAGGTATCCCGTCTCTTTATGTCTATCCCCCAAACCCGCCAGCTATTTCCCCCGCGCCGGTCTATTTAAACCCGGTCCATGAGCACACTCATGGTATCATCATTCACACCGCCCCAGACGGGGCAGATTCATCATGCAAGATTCAGCAAAATACCTCATTCACGCGGAAATTCGCGCAAGTGGGGTGGTCGAACGAAGTGACGTTGTCGGTGCGATTTTCGGGCAGACAGAGGGTCTGCTGGGCACGGAACTCGACCTCCGCACACTGCAGGAGACGTCGAAAATCGGGCGTATCGACGTAAAAATCGAGTCGGAGGCGGGTCGTTCCTACGGCACGGTCACCATCGGGAGTGGCCTCGACAAGGCCGAAACAGCCGTCCTCGCGGCGGCACTGGAGACGATAGACCGGGTCGGTCCCTGCCGGGCCGAGTTCGAGGTGACAGACCTCGAAGACGCCCGTGCAGCAAAGCGCCGGGAAGTCGTCGACCGGGCGACCGACCTGCTCGCCGACTTCGAGGATGCGACACTGTCCAGTGACGAAATCGTCGAGGAGGTTCGCCGGAATCTCCGCGTCGAGGACATCGGCGAGTACGAGGGGTTGCCGGCCGGGCCGCGGGTGAGCGACAGCGACGCCATCATCATCGTCGAAGGCCGTGCTGACGTGCTGACACTGCTGCAGTACGGCATCAAAAATGCCATCGCCGTCGAAGGGACGGACGTCCCCGACGCCGTCGCGACACTCACCCACGGCAGGACGGTCACGACATTTCTCGACGGTGACCGCGGCGGCGACCTGATTCTGAAGGAACTCGACCAGATCGGCTCCGTAGACTACGTGACGTTCGCGCCAGCCGGCAAGTCTGTCGAAGACCTCACACGGAAGGAAGTGCTGTCGGCACTGCGCAAGAAGGCTCCCTACGACCAGCTCACCGGATCGGGTTCCATCCGTGACGCGTTCGCCGGCGAGACACAACCGGCCGACCGACCTGGGGAAGCACAGGAGGAGTCAGCAACCGAGCAACCACAGGAGGCTACGCCGGCGAAGCCGACAGCCGAAGCCGACGCGACCACGACCGAGAACGGTACCGTCTCTGACGGTGCCGGTGCAACAGCGGTCGAGACGGCGTCGACACCGCCGCCCGACAGCGAGACACCGACGGTCGAACACACCGAAGAAAAAACAGACGACGAAGACGATACTGCCGAGGAAGTAGACAGCGAGACCACGGACACCGCTGTGGAAACAACCGATGAGGCAGACGACGCTCCAGAAGCGACAGCGGAGCCAGACGACCCCGAGGAGACCACCGCCGACGAGACACCGACGACACTCGCCGGACACGTCGAGACACTCGACGGCTCACAGCAGGTTCGCCTGCTGGACGAGGACTGTGGCACGCTGACCGACGCCGACGCCGACGAGGCCTTCGAGACCATCGAAGCGGCCGAAGACGTACCGTCGACGGTCGTCCTCGACGGCGACCTGAGCCAGCGCGTCCTCGACGTGGCGGCACAGCGCGGCGTGCGCGAGGTAGTCGCCACTGGTACCGGGGAGTTCGTCAAACAGCCGACCAGCGTCCGCGTCAAACTGGCCGCCGATATCTATAGTAGCCATTGAAAATCAATGCACACCCAATCGCACGAAGGTAGTGCGATCGGTGTGTAAATCGTTTCAATTGTTACTATAGACGGGACGGCCGAGCAACAGGCCGTCACCGCTCTCGAAGTGGTCGTCGAGGCGCTCGATGCGCTCGAAGCCGTGATGCTCGTAGAACCGTCGGGCGCGCTCGTCGCTGGCCTGCACAGTCAATCGAAGTTCCGTGTACCCGTCGTCTGCGAGATGCTCGGACAGCCAGGACAGAAGCTTCGAGCCGTGGCCCTGTCCCTGTTGTTCAGGTGCAACAGCGAGTTCGGGAACGTACGCGACGCCGTCTTCTTCGCCAACGTAGATGACGTACGCGACTGGCTGGTCGTTCGTGAGGACGTACAGCGGCGGCTGCCCGTGTGCAGCCGTCTCCAGTAGTTCCGGCCACGGCTCCTGGAGTGCCCCCGACTGGATAGCGCGCAGTCGCGAGAGGTCTGCCGGTCGTCCCGACCGTATCTCTGTCATAGTGTGGTGAGTCCAACGACGAGCGAGAGGATACCGCCGGCGAGTGCCGCCGACAGCGTCGCCAGCAGATTCACGCCCTGATTGCCACAGAGCGTGCCCTCGATTGTCGCACCGAGGAAGCTGTCGACGGTCATCCCGACGATGCCTGCGGCGACGACGACGCTTGCACCCGGGAGTTCGATACTGTCGAAGGCAACCAGTGCGATGGCGGCGATAATTGTCGCACCGACCAGTCCCGCGAGTTCGCCCTGCCAGGTCACTGCGCCGTCGGTACCTGGTTCGACCACGCTGAAACTGGTGATGAGACGCGGGTTGTCGTAGAGACCGCCGATTTCACTCGACAGCGTATCGGCAAGTGCAGCGGCGACCGAACCGGCAAAGGCAAACAGAAACAGTCGCGCGGGCAAACCGAGGTCTGGACTCGCAGCACCGGCGAGAACCGCCACCAGCGCGACCAGCGAGTTCGCCAGGACGTTACTGGAACCGCGTGCGCCTTCGTTTTCCTCGGCAATGCCCCGGGACTGTTTCTCGTTGTAGCGGTACTTCGAGGAGAGTCCACCGATGCCGAAGAAGGCAATCAGCATCGCGAACCAGCCGTAATCACCGAGGACGATAGTGAGCAAGCCGAGCAGGACACCGGTCAACATCCCCGGTAACGACGCCGTATCGAGCGCATAGGAGACGTATCCGAGGACGACGGTGACGCCGAGCGCGACGGCGATGCGCGACGTAGAGATTTCGAGGGGGACACTGGCAAACAGCCACAGGAGGATGGCAACGACGGCCATCACCAGCGGGTCGTCACGCTGGAAGAGCACGGCACGGAGCAACGCCGCGAGGAGTGCACCGCTGGTACCGAGAAACGCCACCGTCGGCATCCCGGCGGTGAGTTCCGTCATGCCGAGGAGGACGACCTGTCCACCCGTGGCACCGAGGGAACCGGCGACGACGAAGCCGGCAGTCGCGAGGACGCGCTCGGACGTCACTCGTTCGACGAATCGCTCGCCGAGATTTCCGACGGCGACGACCAGCACCGTCGCCACGTAGACGTGGTCGGGCAGCCCGAACTCGACGGTGAGGATGGCAAGTCCCGCGGCGGCGAGTGAAAAGCCAGCCAGTCCGTAGAGCGTCCCGTCGCGGTGGTCACCCGGGCGTGCGAACAGGTCGAATATCATGGTGTCGTCATCGACCGTGAGCGCAACGGCCGCGACGGCGAGAAACGGCCCGGCAGCGGCGACTGTCGCGACCGCTGGGTCGTCGAACGAGGAGACGAGCGGAACAACGAGGGAGAGACTCCCGACGAGCGCGAACGCTGCGGCCCGCCGGACTGTAGACGTCACTATGCCGCCGGTATCACCGAGATGCACTTATAGTTCCCGCTGTCGACCCGAGCCGGCAGATTTAGGCCCAGCCCAGAAATAGCGCTCGTGTGGGCCTCTACGAGACGTACCTCTCGATGCGCATCCGCCTCAGCGACGCGTCAATCCCGGAGACGGTCGCCGTGGTCGTTACGGAGCGCGACCTGCTCAGCGAGCGTGAGACGCTGTCGAACCTGCTTTCGTGGGCCTTCGAGTACGGGGCCGAGCGAGTGGTCATCTACGTCAGCGTCCTCGACGAGGAGGCCGTGCCGACGCTTCGTGAGCGACTGGCCGGTGTCGAGTCGCCGCATCCGGTCGCCGTCCGCGGGCCAGAGGACACGACGCGCGCGGACACCCCCGTCCAGGTCAGCATCGGTCTCGGGGGCAAACACGAGTTCGCAACCGCCGTCAGGGGTATCGCCGAGGAGGTCGATGCCGGAAATCTCTCGCCGGAGGATATCTCCGAGACGGATATCGAGCAACGGCTGGTCTTTCCGACCAACCCCGACCTCGTCATCAAAACCGGTGACGAGCGGCTTTCGGATTTCATGATCTGGCAGTCGGTGTACTCGGAGCTGTATTTCACCGACGTGAACTGGCAGAACGTCCGGAAACGCGACTACCTGCGTGCGCTCCGGGACTACCAGAAGCGACAGCGCCGGTTCGGACAGTGACCGGTCACTCTCCGAGACGAGAAGCGAGTGTCTGAGCCTGCGAGAAATTCTGTGTCTGAATAACGAACGACCGTTCGTTGCTGAACGAACCCGACTCGATGGTCTGTGCAAGCCCCGAGGACATCCCCGCCGAGAACGTGACCTCACCGTCGACGACGGTCTGGATGCAGTAGCCAGGGTCGTCCGGTCTCTCGCTGTACTCGCAGGCGCTGGTGCCGTCGCTGGTCGTGAATCCATACTCCTGCATCGCCGTGGTGAAGTTCTCTGTGGCGGCGTCGGTGAGTGTCACCGGCACGCTGGGGGGACGCCGGTCACTGGCCTGCTGAGGGGAGCCGACGCGTTCGAAATCACTGGCCTCGAGGACTGTCTCACGGCGCTGTGTCGTCTCTGCGGGGAAGGTGGCGACGATTTCGACATCGGCCTCTGCCGAGACTGTCTCTGTGGGCGTCTCCGTCTCTGTGGGCGTCTCCGTCTCTGTGGGCGTCTCCGAACTATCGGCAGAAGAGGAGGTCTCCTGGCAACCACCCAGTCCAGCGACGACGCCAGCACCGACAGCGCCGAGCAGACTGCGGCGGGAGAGCGGTTGTCGGTTCATATATCGGGTATCATATCGCGTGTCAAAAAGGAATTACGAACTGCGCATTTCTGCCCGAAGGCGTATGAGCCACGGGGACAAATGACATACTAATGGTGTCTCTGGACGGTGTCTGGTCACGGGCGGAGGCGGACGAATTTCTCGAAGCGGCAATCGTGCCGATTCGACTGGGCTGTCACAACCCCGCGGGTGGACTCTGGATGCTGTCGCTGTGGTATCGCTACCACGACGGGCGCATACAGTGTGCAACCTCGAAAGGTGCGGATGTCGTCGCATTCCTCCGGGAGAACGACGAGGTCTGTTTCGAGGTGTCGACGAACAGACCGCCGTACATGGGCGTCCGCGGAGCAGGAAAAGCACAACTGAGCGAGGACGGAGCGAAGGCGGTGCTGGGTGATCTCGTCGACCAGTATCTCGGGACGCGAGAGGCAGAGATGGCACAGTGGCTCCTGAGCGACCAGCGAGAGGAAGTCGCCATCACAATCGAACCGTCGCGGCTCTACACCTGGGATTTCACGCCGCGGATGGAGACAGTCGTCGAGGAAGCACCCGCCGCGACAGAGGCTGAGCCATCCTCACCGCGGTATGAGTAAGCGCTCTTTCGGAGGGAGCAGGTGATTAGTATCTGCCATTGATACAGATTAAAATGGAAGATGAGAGGGTGTCGTCAGCACCAACGCCAACGGAAAGTCAGTGCCGTCCTACCGTCCCTTCCCTCGCTTTTCGGTCACGCTGACAGCCCCCCTCATACCGATGAGGTTGGGAGGAAGCCCGTGAATCTCGTCAGTCGCTTCCGTTGGCAAGCCAGATAATGCCGGGTATCCGTGCGGTTCGCAGTAGTACGGGTAAACTCCCGCTTCGTCGAACGTGTGCTGGAATTTTACCGGTTCCTTGTCGTCTGGGGGATTGAATCCGTCCGTCTGACCGCTCGTCACGAACGAATCGGTCAGGTACCCACAGGCGTCGTCGTACCGGAAAATATCAACGTTGTGA
>CAZFOF010000098.1:0-7793 GCA_964520265.1 uncultured Halobacteriales archaeon
TTCGGCGAGAAGACCTACATCCTGCTGAGTCTGGTGGCGAAGTCCGCCCTCGCGTGGCAGGTGTACTTCGGCACGCTGAACTCCCCGATATAGATCAGACACTACTGCCAGTTCACAGTAGCGCATCACGTGGGGGCGTCGTGACCCGTGTCTCCGCCTCGATTTCACGTTTCTGAGGGATGCGTAACGCGACCTGCGTGCCGCTCTCTGTCGTGGTGATATCCACACTGCCACCGAGTTTTTGCATTCCCCACGTGATAAACCACAGCCCAAAGCTGCTGGTGTGTTCGAGTGCAGTCTCCTCACCGTTCATGATTGGTCGAACCTCCGACTGTGGAATCCCCGGGCCGTCGTCAGTGACGCGTAGTTCGATATCTCCGTCTGTCGAGCGTCCCTCGATGTGGACTGTCGGGGCCTCACCGGCGTGTTCGAGTGCATTCGCGACGACTTCTTCGAGAACCTTTCTGAGAATCCGTGCATCGGTTCGAACCGAGTCGACAGCAATCGACGTTTCGAGAGTTGCAGCAGGGTAGTCACTCCCCAGTCGTGTGACAATCTTGGAAACGGTGGTGTCGAGGGTAACCGTCTCGGTTTCGACCGTTCGCTCGAACATCCGGTTGATTTCGAGTGCCTTCTCGCTTACCCGATGTAGCCTCCGGGCTGTCTGGCTGAGAGTCTTCCCGTTCTCGGTGATTTCGTTCACGGAGTTTGTCTGTAGATGTTCACCAATCCCGAGAACGACGTTCATATCGTTTCGGACGTTGTGTCGGAGGATGCGGTTGAGCACTGCCAGCCGCTGTTCACGAGTGACGAGTTGGCTGATATCACTGATAATAACCGCCCGTCCGACCGGCTCGTCTTGCCAGTCACGGATGACCGAGGAATCGGCACGGAACGTTCGATTGCCGTGTTCAAACCGCGTGGGGAGGTCGGTAAGTGCATCCACGTCCATCACGTCCAGCATCTCAGTGAGTGGCTCTCCGGTTGGGTCAGAGCCGTTCAGGTACGCTCGTGCCTGCGGATTCGTGCGGACGACGAGGCTATCGTCGTTGACGACCAGAATCCCCTCGTTGAGGTCGTCGAAGATTGCCTGTTCACCGATTTCTGCGACGGCCGGGACGACCCGAAGGAACTGCTGGCCGAAGATGGCGTATCCCCACAGGACTGCCTGTGGGCCAAGCGCGATTTGTGTGAGTGGATACCCCTGAACTCCGAGACCCAGAACGACGAAGAGACTCGAACAGATCGAAATCAGTGAGCCAAAGATAAACGCAAGCGCCTGCCCGACGAACAACCGGGAACCTTCCAGCACAGTCTGTACGACAATCCCGAGTCCAACCAGGAAGACGAGATACACGTACAGACCGATGACACTCCCGACAGGGCCGATAGAGGCGGTGACGACAGTCCCTGCAGCAATCTGATTCTGGGACAGGTCACCCACGAGCGGAGACCACGTCGGAACGGTGAAATACAGGCCTGCACCGACCACGAGCGGTATCGAAACGAGACCAAGCCGTCGCGGTGCCAGCCAGTACCGTCGGCCGGTGTAACTGAGAATGAATGCAGCCCAGAAGATGATAACCAGCAGACTCAGTCCCGTGGTTACTCCCCAGACACGTAGCCGAGTCGATCCCGCGGGAGTTGTCAGTCCGATGGCGGTCAGTCCCGTCCAGACAGCAGCAGTCATCTGGAGCACTGCAAACACCAGTGCACCCCGTTTCTCTCGATAGAACACCCCGACAGCCGCTAGAACGAGCAAAAAAGCCGTCGTCGATACGAGAGCCAGTATGGTCAAACTGTACATGATATCCGTCGCCGCGTACGTACCAGAGGTGTGACCAGAGAGCAAAATAGCCACTGACCAAGGTATCACGTTTGATATTTACAGGAGCCGTCAGTCCCGTCGGACATCCTCGTGCCGACACGAACAATCCCTGCGAAGACCGCCGTAGACGGCAGAATTATCATAGACGCAGGTGTCATAACGTAGCATGGCAGCCGAGTCAGTGGTGTCAGAAACATATCTAGGGAGTACAATTCCACAGTATCTGTTGTTTTTCGCTATCATCGGTGTCGGTGCCGTTGTCGGACGGTCGCTGAGCTTTTTCTACCAGCGTCGGCTCAAAAAGAAAGTCGAGGCGACAGAGACCAAACTCGACGATATCATTCTCTACTCGCTGGGGAAGCCGGTCATTTTTCTCGGTGTCATCTTCGGGGTAGCAATCGGACGGGATGTACTCACGCCCGTCGAACCGTTGACCACAATCCTGAATGCGTCGGTCGAGATTCCCATCATCGCCGCTATCGCCTGGATATCCGTCCGTCTGACAGACGGATTTATCGAGACCTACATCATGGAGTACGCCGAGCAGACCGAGTCGAAACTGGACGACGAACTGGTGCCAATCGTCTCACGGCTCACGAACATCGCGATCATCTCGATTGCGTCCGTCGTCATTCTGGACTCGGTCGGCTACGACGTGACAGCGATTATCGCCTCGCTGGGTGTGGGAAGCGTGGCTATCGCCTATGCCTCGCGAAAGACCATCGCCGACATCTTCGGTGGTGCGCACATTCTCTCGACGAAGCCGTTCGTCGTCGACGACATCGTCAAGGTAGGCGACAAGGCGGGAACAGTCCAGGAAATCGGCCTCCGAACCACCCGCATCCAGGACTTCGACGGGCGGACGATTTCGCTCTCGAACTCCAGGATTGCGGATGCAGAGGTGAAAAACATCACCTCAGAGCCGGCCCGCCGTATCAAGACACAGATTGGACTCTCCTACGAAACGACGCCGGCGGAGATGGACGATGCACTCACGCTGATAACGGAGACGATAAACACCGTCGACGGCATCGACCACGAGCAGACGGGTGCGTGGTTCTGGGAGTACGGCGAGTCGTCGTTGCGCATCAGGCTCGAATACTACATCCGCGACAGGAGCCGCTGGAAGGAAATCAGAGATACAGTCAACAGGAAGATGCAACGGGCGTTCGAGGACGCTGGCGTCGAGTTGGCGTTGCCGACCCGGACGATTCACATCGAAGACGACCTGTCGTGACGGGATATCGGGCAACCGCAATACACAGAACGACACGGAAGCAACGGAAGCTATGAGCAAAACGGTTGACGAACTCCGCAACGAGATTCGCGAGGCAGTCGGGCGATACGAACGGGTCGAATCGACTGCGTTCACCAAAGAGGCCCTGGCCGCAATCTGTGCGGCCGTCGAGTACGACATCGACCACAATCGGCTCCCCTCCAAATCGCAGATGCGGGCGGGGATTCTCTGGCGCATCGGTGAACTGGACGACGACGACCCCGAGGAGACCGGACGAGCCTTCCGGAAAGCCGAACTCACGTCGATTGCCGCGGCACTCGAAGACCAGTAGGCACGCGACGGAACGACACGAACCCGGAGGGTCTGTCAGCGTGGGTTTCCGGGCGTCGACGGTCGCGGCACCCGGCATATAAGTCGCCGTGCCCGGTAGTAGTGGCACCATGCCACAGGATACCGCAGCGAGTCACGGCGAGGTTCGAAACTACATCGGCGGGGAGTGGCGCACACCGACAGGTGACACAGGCCAGGACGTACTCGACCCGGCGACCGGTGAGCGTCTCGCTCACGTCACGTTCAGTTCTGCCGGAGATGTCGACGAGGCCGTCAGCGAAGGCACAGACGCGTTCGAATCGTGGCGCACCCGACCGGTCGAAGCGCGCATCCAGCCGCTGTTCCGGTTCAAGCAACTTCTCGAAGAGAACCACGAATCGCTGGCGAAACTGCTGGTCGAAGAACACGGGAAGACACTCGCCGAGGCAAAGGGTGAACTCCGGCGCGGTATCGAGAACGTCGAGGCGGCGTGTGGCGCGCCCACCCTGTTGCAGGGCGGCCACGTCCAGCACGCAGCCCCCGAAATAGACGAGACGGCCGTCCGCCAGCCACTGGGCGTCTTCGCCGCAATCACGCCGTTCAACTTCCCGGGGATGATTCCGCTGTGGTTTCTGCCCTACGCCGTCGCGACCGGAAACGCGTTCATCCTCAAACCCAGCGAGCAAGACCCACTGGTACCACAGCGACTCGTCGAGCTCGCCGCCGAGGCTGGCTTTCCCGACGGCGTCGTCCAGTTGGTCAACGGCGGCGTCGACACCGTGAACGCGCTTCTCGACCACGAGGGCATCGAAGGCATCTCGTTTGTCGGCAGTACGGAAGTCGCCCGAACAGTCTACGAGCGGGGTGCTGCCAGTGGCAAACGCGTCCAGGCACAGGGTGGTGCGAAAAACCACGTCATCGTCTCGGCGACTGCCGACCTCGAATTCGCAGCCGAGAAAGCTGTCGACTCAGCCCTCGCGTGTTCGGGTGAGCGCTGTCTCGCCAACGACAACATCGTCGTCGAATCAGCCGTCTACGAGGCGTTCTGTGACCACGTCCTCACCGAAGTCGATTCCCAGGTAGTCGGCAACGGACTCTCGGAGGGGACGACCATCGGCCCGCTCATCACCCCCGACCACGAACAGCGTGTGCGCGACTACGTCGCAACCGGAGTCGAAGAGGGCGCGGAGTTGGTCGTCGACGGCCGCGATATCTCCGTCGACGGATACGAGGACGGCAACTTTCTGGGCCCCTGTATCTTCCGTGACGTGACCCCAGACATGACCATCGCCCGCGAGGAGATTTTCGGCCCGGTCATCAACCTCATGACAGCCAGCGACTTCGAAGCGGCACTCGACGTCGTCAACGAGAGCGACTTCGGCAACGCCGCCAGCCTGTTCACCACGAGCGGCGCGGAGGCCCAGCGGTTCCGTCAGGACGCCCAGGCGGGCAATCTCGCGGTCAACGCCGGGACGGCGGCCCCGATGGCGTTCTTCCACTTCGGCGGCCAGAAAGAGTCGTTTTTCGGCGACCTCCACGCCCAGGCCGAAGACGTCGTCCGGTTTTACACCGACGAGACCATCTACATCGAACGCTGGCCCTGAAGACACTTTCCGGTCTGTGCGACGCGGCGACCAGCGTTTCCGGCCTCTCAGTTGTATCGGTTCCCGTATGCGTTTGCGAGTGCGACACAGGCAACGAAGGCCAGTGTGTTGCCGCCGATACCCCAGACAATCCCCGCGACGAGGTCAGAGTCCAGTCCGGCAAAGACGACGAAGCCAACAGAGAGTGCGAGAACCCACGAGAAGACGACTGTCGCAGGAACCAGTCCAACGCGAAAGTTCGGCGTCGGGTCGACAACAGTGGGGAGATGGTGTGCGAACTGCTCGTCGACCACCGCGAGAAACAGCACGAGGAGTGCAAAGAGAGCGAGATAGAGAACCATCCCAACGGCCAGTGACACTGGCTCGGGGAGGGCGTCTGTACCGGGAACGAGCGAGCCGGCCACCAGAATCGGAATGCCGGCGGTGAACACCGCCACAGAGAGCGCATAGTCTCTCACCCACCCGTGGTTCCACCCATCTCTGGACGTGATTTGAGCGGTGCTGACCATGGGATGTAGTTACGCATCGGAGTGAAACAAATTGTCGATCGCTGCGCGTGCGGCGGTCGTGGTGCGAAACCTGACAGTCGGTCGCATTCAGCCCTCGTCTTCGATGGGTAACTCGACGATGAAAATAGCGCCATCGGGGTCGTTGTCTTCGACGCGAACCTCACCGTCGTAGTGGTCGACGAGTGTATCGACGAGATGCAGACCGAGACCCGTCCCGTCACTGTCGAGACCCATCTCTCCCTGCTCGAAAATATCCTCCTTGTGGTCGTCAGGAATCCCGGGGCCGTTGTCTGCAATTCGAACTGACACGCGTCCGTCGTCTCTGGTTGCCGAGAGGGTGACTTCCGGGATTGCTTTGTCGTTGTGTTGAATCGCGTTGGTCAGCAGGTTCCGGAACACCGACGGCAGAATGTCGTCGGCCATCACCTCGACAGTCGGAAGCGGCCCGTCGAGTGTGACCAGCGCGGAGTCGTAGTTCGACCGTATCTCCTCGACTTTGTTTTCGAGCACGGTGTCCAGTCGAACCGGCGTGTACTCCACGTCGGACTGGAGCATCACCTCCATCACATCCCGAGCAGTCGTCGTAATTGTCACCGCATCGCGGGCCGCTTCGAGCACCTGTTCGACGCGCTCCTGTTCAGCCTCTCCAACCTCGGTCTGCAGTAAATCAGCGTAGGTCAACACGACCTGGAGTTTGTTGCGGATGTCGTGGCGAACCACCTGATTGAGGATTTCGAGGTTGTTCCGCTGTTCTTCGAGTTCCTGCTCGTATTCCTTGAGGTCGGTCACGTCGCGGGCGTAGCCGAGTACCGCATCCTCGTCACCTTCTGTCGGACTGAACGGGATTCTCGTCGTCTGGTAGGTGTGCTCCTCACCGTCGGCTCTTGTTACGTGCTCTTCGAACACCGAGGATTCGCCGGACTCTATCAGTTCGATGTCTCTCTGTCGAAGTTTCTCGTAGTCGTCAGTATCCGGGAATATATCGGGTTCTAGCTGCCCCTCTACCTGGTCGAGGGTCGAACCAACTGCCTCGGCGTATGCCTCGTTTGCTAGCAGTAGCTTCCCGTCCCGGTTCTTTGCGAACAACGGGTCAGGAATCAGGTCGATGACACGACGCAGTTCCGTCCGGGCTCTCTCCACCTTTCGCTCGTACTCTTTGCGCTCGGTTATCTCCTGCACGTACGCGACAAAATGCGTCTCGTCGAGCACGACAGCATCGAGAATAACCTCGACACTGTGCCCCTCCTTGTGGACGAGGGTTCCCTCGCTTCGACTGTGTCCGCTTCGTTTTAACTCCGCAAAGTGTGGGATTGCCTCGGGATTTGTGTCGTCAGGAGCCAGATCAGAAATCGACATCTCGAGCAATTCCTCCCTCGTGTACCCGACCATCTCGCAGCCAGCCGGGTTTACATCGGTATAGTTACCATTCTTATCTGCCTGGAAAATCCCGATAGGAGCCTCGTCGATGAGCGTACGCTCCGATAGGCGGTCGGGTGACGAGGTCATTGGTTCGTGTTATTGTCATTGGTTCTAAAAACCAGTGGATTTGCACAGCAGGACTGTGCCACCCGGTGAGGTTGGCGTCGTGGCGTGCTCATACGGATTGCTGTAACTGTTTTCCGGGACGACCGCGTGCCTTCGTGCGGTCAGTCCGATACTGACTTACAGCAGTCCGTATCAGACACCCTCCAGTGCGGCCACGATGAGTTCGCCAGTCACTTCGGCCGCAGCGTCGCCGCCTTCAACCGCAACCTCGATGACTTCGCTGCCGGTGTCGACAAAGACCTTTCCCGCCTCTCCAGTCCCTTCGACCGCAACCTCGACGGCCTCGCCACCAGTCTCCACGACCTGGTCGATTTCCTCGCCGTTCAGGCCCGCATCCGGGAGCACCTCGGTGTCGATATCGAGGTCTGTCCCGTCGGGGAGAGAAAGTTCCGAGAGCGTCTCCTCGATAGCGGCGGGGTCGGGTGTCGTCCCGTCAATCCACGTCCAGAGGTCTCTCCCGAGGTCGTCGAGGACGGTCGCCCCATCCAGGCCCCAGAATCTGATATCCAGCTTGTTGTGTCGCGTCCGGTCGTCGTCACGGTCTTCATTGGCCATACTGCGAGAATGGAGCGCCGAGAAAAATTTCTTTGCACAGACACGTGGTGTCGCGGAGAAAATGGGCCAACGCGGATTGTGACGCCGCGGCCCTCCCGGTTATCATAATACCAATGAAGCTCGCTCGGTTTGCGCCATTTTAAATAGGGTTCGTTACGGACGGTCTGACAATGGATAGGGACGAAATTGATGAGTACGTCCAGCGG
>CAZFOF010000099.1:0-7749 GCA_964520265.1 uncultured Halobacteriales archaeon
TGACGAGCCCGTTGTTGTCGGTGGTGTACAGCGAGTGGAAGATGCCGCGGTCGAAGACGTTGTAGCGCTTGCCGGCGTCGTCGAGTGCGTCCATCACTGCCTCGTATTGCTCGGGGTCGATGCTGAAACAGAGGTGGTGGACGGCACCGGTACCGCCGTGGGAACCCCGCGAACTCGACGGGCGGTCGCCGACGAAGACGGTGAGGATGCGCCCGTCGCCGGTGTCGAAAAAGAGGTGTGTCTGAGAGGGGTCGTCGAGATTCGGCTGGCGCAACACCAGCGGCATCCCGAGCAGGTCGCGGTAGAACTCGATGGTATCCTCGGCGTTGCTTCCCCAGATGGTGATGTGGTCTGTTCCGGTGGTGTGAAACGGGCTGTCGGGCAACTCCTCGCTGACTGGGATGTCGGCCATACCACTGTTTGGGGTGGAACGGCTATGTATGACACGTCGGTCGCTTCGCCAGGGATACTCCCACGGCGAGACGCTCGTGTGGCACACCGTTTAGTCCGTCCAGTACCGAATGGCAGTATGGGTCTTGCCGCTCGCCCGACTGTCCAGACACTCGCTGCGATGGCTGGGGTCTACGTCCTCCAGCAACTCGCGGGGCTGATTCGGGGGCTGGAGGCGACGCTGTTCGTACTCTACGGGCCTGTCGGCCTGCGACCGTGGGCACTCGTGACGAGCGTCTACGCCCACGCCGGTGTGACGCACCTGGTAGGCAATGCTATCGTGCTTGCAGTCGTCGGGCCACTCGTCGCCCGGCGGACGACGACGGCACGGTTTCATCTGTTTTTCGTCGTCACTGGTGCACTTGCCGGACTCGGTGAAATCGCTGTCGGCGGTGCGCTCGGCTCTCCTCGCGGTGTCCTCGGTGCCAGCGGTGCCATCCTCGCACTGGTCGGCTATCTGCTCGCAGGCAACGTCGTCTCGACGCGCGTCCTCGACCTGGTTCGCCTCTCGCCTCGCGTGCAACTCGTCATCCTTGCACTGGTCGTCGTCGGACTCACTGTCCTCACGAGCGGGCCAGGGTCGGCCGTCATCGGGCACGCGACTGGCCTGACGCTGGGGCTAATCGCTGGTCGTCTCGCGCTGATAGATACCCAGCCAGCGCACGCGAGTGTCTCGCGACGCTAGAACAACTGCGCGATGTCGAGTGGGACGTCCCCGCAGGTGTACCCCTCGACAGTTCCATCGGGTCGCAGCCGATAGACGACGGTCGGTTCGTGGCCGGTCGACGGTCGCTCTGAGAGGACACTTTGCCATTCGTCGTCGCGGAACGACGAGCAGTCCGCGAAGACGATAGCGTCCGTGTGGGCGTCGAGTTGGTCGTTTTCTTTCCCGGCGACCGTCTCGCGCAGTGCGGCTGCCGGCGTTCCCGCGCGTCTGCGTGTCGGCGGCTCTGGTCGTGTCACCTCGACGAGCACCGACGGGTTGTCGACACGGAAATCGAGAGCGTAGCCCGACGCCAGTTCGACTTCGGGTTCGTACGTGTAGCCGGCGTCGGTGAGCAGTTTGGCGGTGTGAAACTCGGCCATCGTCGCCCGCATGCGGACGAGGTCGAGGCGTTCGCTGGTGCCGAGTTTCGACGCCATCGTGTAGCGGTGGTTGTCGAAGTCGACAGTCGACAGCAGTGAGTCGTAGAAGGCAAGTCCCTCTTCGCGAGTTGCATCTGGAAAGCCAGACGCGTGTTCACCGAAGAAGGTTCGTGTGGTGTCGCGGCCGTCCTTCGAGAACAGCACGGGGAGGAAAAACCACGAGACGTAGCGGAACTCGGCGAGCCACGGGTCGGTCTCTGCGAGTTCGGCGAGCAGTTCGCGCTGTGCCCACCGCGTCATCGGGTAGGGCGCTTCGCCGAACGTCCATTTGTCGGTGCGCCAGAGCACCTCCGGCGTCTCGGTGTTACCCAGCCAGAAGGCGTCGTCACCCCAGGCAAACAGCGCCAGGTCGCCGTTGTCCATCACCAGTCGGCGTGCGTCGTAGCCGGGAGGGGGGTCGTGTCGTGGGGCGACCAGTCGCGCGCCGAATCGCGAGTCCAGCGGCTGGCGGAGTTTGGCGTCGACACGCTCTAGGCTCCAGGACTCGGTCGACCGACGGAACCGGATTGGGCCTGCCACTATCGCTGCGTAGGCCGGCCGGAGTTAAACCCTTGACGTCGCCGCTGCCCACTGACTCAAACTGCTGTTTGAGCTTACGCTACGTTATAGGTGATGTGTACCACATCGAAGCGTATGGGACAGTCTCGACCTGCAACTGTCGGAATCGTCGCCGCGTTGCTCGTCGGCTCGCTCGTCGGTGCCGGCGTCGCATTCTCGGCAATCAATCCAGAATCGCCTCAAGCAACCAACGACACGGCTCCCGACACCCCCGACGCTGAGACGACCGACCCAACAGCGCCGCTGGCGGCCGACCAGACCAGCGTCTCTCAGTTCGAGAGTCGCGAGGCCTTCGAGTCCTACGTCGCGGCCGGACAACGAGAGCGGAGAGTCTACGCTGGTGGCGCGACGGCCGGCGGTGATGCCGGTGGTGCTCCCACTCGAGTCGAAACGACCGACGTCGCGGCTGACGCTGCGAGTGGTGGCGGTGACGGCGGGAGTGTCCCCGACCGAATTGCTGAGACCAACATCCAGGTTTCCGGCCTCGACGAACCGGATATCGTCAAAACCGACGGTCAGCACTTCTACTACGCTCCCGAGAACCGCCGCCACTACGTGCGACCGGAGCCGGATGTCGTCAGAGACCGCCGAGAGGGCGGTGTCGCACCGCCGGAGAAGCGCCAGGAGCCACAGACTCACATCATCGACGCAAGCGACCCCGACGCACCCGATGTCGTCGAACAGATCAACACCACTGGCAAACTACTCCAGACCGGCGACCGACTGGTCGTCTTCGAACGTGACCGCATCGCCGGCTACGACGTGAGCGACCCCGAGAACCCGACCGAGTCGTGGTCGCGCCCACTGAACGGGACGCTCGTGACCGCCCGCGAACGCGGCGGGACGCTGTATGTCGTCACCGAGTCCTCCGTTGGCTTCGAGACGCCCTGTCCGGTTCGTCCACTTGGTGACGAGACGGCCGTCGCCTGTACGGACATCTACCGTCCGGGCACCCAGATTCCGGTCGACTCCACCTACACCGCCATCGCACTCGATGCCGGCGACGGCGATGTCAGCGACACCGTGAGTTTCGTCGGGACGAGGGACAACACGGTTGTTTACATGTCCCAGGACGCGCTGTACGTGACCTACACGAAGTCGACCAGTCGCACCGGACTCATCGGCACCTTCCTCGTCGAGGAGTACGACGACACCCCCGACCGTGTCGTCGACCGCATCGAGGAGATTCGTTCCTACGACATCTCAGCGGACTCGAAACAGCGCGAGATTCGCCGTGCGGTAGAACGCTGGCTGGGTTCCCTCGACGCCGAGCAGCGCCGTGAGGCCGAACGCGCCCTCGAAACGCAGTTCACTGCATACGTCGCAGCCAACCAGCGGAATCTGACGCAGACGGGAATCGTCCGTGTCGATGTCACCGACTCCGGACTGGACGTTGGCGCAACCGGCGCGGTGCCGGGCGAGCCACTCAACCAGTTCTCGCTCGACCAGCACAACGGGACGCTCCGTATCGCGACGACCATTCCGCGCGTCGGCGGTGCAGACAGTGCCAACGACCTCTACACGCTGGACGCTGCCTCGCTCGACCGCCAGGGTGCCGTCACCGGGATGGGTGAAACCGAGCGGGTCTACTCGGTGCGATACGTGGACGAGACTGCCTACGTCGTCACGTTCCGCCGCATCGACCCGTTCCACGTCGTCGTCTCGAACCCGGCGAATCCACAGGAAGTCGGTGAACTGGAACTGCCGGGATACTCCTCGTATCTCCACCCGGTCGACGACGACCACGTGCTGGGCATCGGCGAGGAAGATGGCAACGTCAAGACTGTTCTGTTCAACGTTTCCGACCCGAGCAATCCGACTATCGACGACAGCCAGATACTCGACAACCGCTACTCTGCGGTCGCAGAGACCCACCACGCGTTCCTGATGGACCGGAAACACGGTGTGTTCGTCCTGCCGGCGGGCACCGAGAGTGTCGTCATGGACTACACCAACGACTCTCTTGCCGTCGAGACGACTGTCCAGACTGACCGGCCAGCAGAGCGAGCACGCTATGTCGAGGACTCGCTGTACGTCTTCGCCGGTGACACCGTCACCGTCGTCGACGAGACAACCTGGGAAACCCAGACCACCGTCGAGTTGCTCCCGTAGCCGCTAACCGCCCTCGATAGCGTCCGGTCTCCTCTTTTGTTGGTACAATAACCGTTACATTGATACCTGCTAACACCTAAGCATGGGTGTGGTACACAATGTCTATGGGTGCATACGACGACGAGGAGCACGAACGTCGGGAACGTAAAAACAGCGAAGTGGATGCCAGCTTCGACGACGAACGCTCGGAGTACCGCGGCACAGTCGAGTACGAGGGCGACGAGTCCGCAGAAGATCTCCTCGACCAGTTCAAGCAGATGCAGTCGGAGTGAGAGAATCGTTTTCGATTGTTACGCGTCTGTCGAGTAGCGACTGGTCAGTCGCCGGTCTGTAGTTGTAACAACACCATCGAGGCACCGGTGACGACGGTGACGGCGAAAAAGTGTCCGAGAACAACTGTAAACAGCACCGGCTGGTCGGTGAGAAACGGCAGGAATGCGAGTTGGACAACGCCAAAGCCGAACGTCTCCAGATCTGCTTTCTGCAGTGTCCGCCGCGTCTCGCCGCTGAACTGGAAGCGGGCCGACCGCCACAGTGCGACCACGCTGGCCCACCATCCGGTTCCGATACGGTAGCAGACGTCCCAGAGGACGAGTAGCGTGAGGTAGACGACGAGCACCGGCGGCCGCTCGCCGAACAGCGTCGTCACGAGCGGAGTGTCGGACATCCGCGGGTCGAACACGAACAGGTGCGTCAGGAGTGCAACGTACGCCAAAACAGCGAGGACAACCTCGATGTTCGAGGAAAAGAGCAGTCGCCGGTAGGCGTCTGGCACCTGCTCGTCGCGTGTGCGTCTGGCGATACGGAGCATCTCGGCGCTGCCGACGGTGGCGATGGTGACAGCCACGGTGCCGGCGATGGCGGCCGCCCAGAGGTCGTAGTACCACGACAGCGCGAGGATAGCGACCTCGAAGCCGAGGAACTGGATCGCGAGTGCGACCAGCGGGCGAATCTGGATGCCCGGGAGTGCACCGATGATACTTTCGTAGACCCAGGTTTCACCGTACTCCGGACGGGCCATCAGGTGGTGCCTCCGACGCGAGCGACCGCGACGTCACCGGAGACGCGCTCGCCCCGCCGTGCGGCCAGTGCCCGTTCGACGGCCGTTTCGAAGGAGGTCAACTCGAAGTCGATGTGGTCGCGGATGCTGTCGTCTTTGACGACGACAGGATTTCGCAGCCCATCGATGAGTGGCCGTGCCACCTGCGAGTCGACGTCTGTCATCAGTCCGACCCAGTACGAGGACAACCGGGGCGTCAACACCGGCACCGGAATGATGACTGGCGTTATCCGCCCCATTATCTGTGCCGTCCGTTTGAGTATCGTGCCGTATGTGAACACGTCTGGGCCGCCGATTTCGTAGGTGTTCCCGGCCGTTTCGGGTTCGTCCAACACGCCGACCAGATAGGAGAGGACGTCGTCGATAGCGATTGGCTGGCACTCGTTTTGCACCCACTGCGGCGTCACCATCAGCGGGAGTCGGGACGCTAGCTGGCGCACCATCCCGAAACTGGCAGAGCCGTGACCGATGATGATGGCCGCCCGCAGCGTCGTCACCGCGTAGTCGCCCTTACTCAGATACTGCTCGACCTCACGGCGAGACTGCAGGTGCCGCGAGAGTTCCTCGCCTTCCTCCCCCAGTCCGCCGAGGTAGACGACGCGGTCGACACCGGCAGCAGAGGCGGCGTCGGCGAAGTTGCCTGCCGCCTGCCGGTCGCGCTCTTCGAAGTCCTCTCCGGCCTGCATCGAGTGTACCAGGTAGTAGGCGGCATCGACACCGTCGAGTGAGTCGTCGAAACTCCCCGCTTCGAGCAGGTCACCCTCGAAGACACTCACCGACTCGGCAGGCTCGTAACTGTCGGCGTCGCGGACAAGCACTCGAACGTCGTGCCCGGCCGCAATCAGCGCTGGCACGAGTCGACTCCCAACAAACCCCGTTGCACCCGTGACGAGTACGTCCATATCTGACGGTTGGACGCTATCACCTTAATTGGGTTCCCTCGATGCCCGACGGAAAGTGGTTTCACTCCGCGACACCAACCGTGTGTATGGCCCGCCAACCCTGTGATGGGTGTGGCACGCAGGTGTCGATAGCCGGTGGTATCGCCAACATCTGGACGATGGAGAAAGATACGACCGGCGGCATCGAGCTAGAACTCGCAGACGGCAGCGAGCACTTCCTCTGTTTCGAGTGCATCGAGCGTCTGCCCGACGACCACGACGTGACTGCCGCAGATATCGCTGACCTTTGTCTTCCTCGCGGGGGTGCTTGCGGACATCCCGAGACTTAAGACTGGGGACGACCCCCCATCCACTGTGGATACCTCGCGCATCTACGAGGAGTTCCCAGCCCCCGAGTACCGCGGCGCACAGGAGCAGGCACTCGCGGACATCAAGGCGGCGTTCGACGCGGGCAACAACGTCGTTCTCGTGCGCGCGCCGACCGGCAGTGGCAAGTCTCTGCTCGCTCGCGCCATCGCTGGCTGTGCCCGCCCCGCCGGGAGTGGCGACGCCACCGCCCCGGCACGGGCTTACTACACTACGCCACAGGTCTCTCAACTCGACGACGTCGCTAGCGATACGCTGCTGGACGACCTCTCTATCATCCGCGGGAAGAACAACTACTCGTGTATTCTGCCGGGAGAGACGGAGACACCGGTCAACCAGGCCCCCTGTGCCCGCGAACGCGAGTTCGACTGCGAGGTGAAACACCGCTGTCCGTACTTCTCCGACCGCACTATCGCCGCCAACCAGTCTATCGCGGCGATGACACTCGCCTACTTCATGCAGACTGCCGGCTCGGATGTCTTCGGGATGCGTGACGTGGTCGTTGTCGACGAAGCCCACGGGCTTGGCAACTGGGCGGAGATGTACGCGACAATCGACCTCGGCCCCGACACCATCCCGTTCTGGGACGACGCCGAACCGCCCGCGATCGACGACCTGGACGACGCCGTCGAGTACGCCGATTATCTCCAGACGCTGTCAGACCGTCGCCTCGAAGAACTGCGTGGCAACGCCGAACTCACACCGGAGGAAGTCGCTGCTCGCGACCGACTCAACGAACTTCGCAGCGACCTCAAGTGGTTCGCCGAGGAGTACCGCGACCCCGAGGCGTCGACGACGTGGGTCGTCGACCAGCCAGACGGTGAGGGGACGCGTGTGACCATCAAGCCGATGAGTCCGGAGCGGTATCTGAACCACACCGTCTGGGAGCGCGGCGAGCAGTTTGCGCTGCTGTCGGCGACGATTCTCAACAAAGACGCCTTCTGTGCGAACGTCGGTCTCGACCCCGACACTGTCGCACTGGTCGACGTTCCCCACACCTTCCCTGTCGAGAATCGCCCGCTGTACGACATCACGCAGGGGAAGATGACCTACGAACACCGCGACGACACGCTGCCGGATATCGCCCGCTCGGTCGTCCGCATCATGCAGGAACACCCCTCCGAGAAGGGGCTGATTCACTGTCACTCCTATGCG
>CAZFOF010000100.1:0-7430 GCA_964520265.1 uncultured Halobacteriales archaeon
TCTTTCTCCACGCCCTCTACGCCGATTCGATCCCCCTGATTCTTGAACACGACACGGGTGGTGCGGTTGCAGAGTTTGGGCGCGTCGAACGCCCGACACTGCTTGACCGCACGTATCTCTTCCCTCGGGCCCTGGAGGAGCACTACGACGACGAGTCTCTGCTTACAACAGAAGAGGCGGTACGTGCGCGGGCCATCGAACTCGCATATCATGCTGCTGATCTTGAGGAGAGACTTGCGACGCTTGCTGCACGCGCTCGTGACCGTGGGCTGGATCTCTCGCAGCAGGATCTCGAATCGTACTTGGCATCCGAACTCGGCACTCGCATACCGTCGTATAGTGGTGTGATCACCGATTCGCTCGTCCACTTTAACTCACTGAATCAGTGTTTTTCGTGGACTACCACGGAAGAACTTGAAAGAGCACTGTCGTATGTTCCCTGATCAATCTCAAAGACGTGGCCCCTGATCATCGTGCGGACGGCGCCGGAGAGAAGATCACTGCTCCTACGCGTTCCGGTCGATCCACTCACAGAACGCGTCGAAACCGTTCGCTCCCGCACTGTCGGCGATATCACGGAGTGTTCCTGTCCGGAGTTCATCATGTAACGGAACCGTAACACGCCGGCGGTCGTCCTCGTTGGTTGGATGTTCGTAGTACAGTTGCGCGTGATCCCCGGTCGTCCGTCGCCACTCGAATCCGCCGGCATTCACCTCCATCCAAACAATTTTCACATCATGCAATTAATTGCAGAATATGCAAAATACTAACATCCTGTTTGATTTTCCGTTTCCGGAGGAGCGTGTTTTCCGGTACCAGGCGATGCAGGATATTCTGCACCATCTCGTGAACAATCCGTTCGAGGAGTTCACACAGCAGGAACTTGCGTCGATTACAGGGTCAGATGTCTCGTCCATTTCGCGCTCGATCGACCTGCTCGAAGAACTTGGAGTTATTATCATCAGCGAGGATCGACCTGCCGGAATTACGATCGATATGGCGCATCTGCAACGACCGGATCCCGTCTTTATGATACCACAGTCCGAATTTCGCAAGCCAGTCCAGGTCTACCTCGATAAACTCGAGCCACGCATCCAGGAGAGCGAGGAGCTTGACGACCTCGTTGGGATCGTCCTCTTTGGGAGTGTCGCTCGTGGCACAGCCGACCGCCGTAGTGATATCGACCTCCTCGTCATCGTTGACGGTGACCTCACCTACGGACGACGTATTTGCACGTCCCTCGCGCGCGCTATTGAGGATGAATCGTTCGACGGCCACCGGTACGAGTTCGAGGTGCTCGTCGAAACACCGGATACTGCTGTCTCCCACGGAGGAGACCTGAAAGAGATATTCGACGACGGCCTGGTACTCGACCGTTCCGACCGACTCCAAGAGGTTCGCCAGAACATTTCCACCTCGTCAGGAGGGGGTCCGTAGGGATGCCGATCAGCCACGCTGATATCGAGCCGCAGCTGTCGAACGCACAGGAAGCGTTCCGTCATGGTGGGCAAACCACCGAAGAGGGACTGGACGTTTCGAGTGCCGATCTCGTCCAGCTCCGGAAGGCGTGCCGACTGCTCTCTGGGGCAGAACGATTGCTCCATCCGCTTGCGGTCTACTCGACAGTGTTCACCGCGGTCGAACAACGGATTCAGTTCCTGTGGTAAATCTCTTGTTCAGGCACTTCCGTTTTGGAAACCGGCATACGTTGTCTCTTTGCACTCTCCCCCTATTGGTGCAACGACCAATAGGTTTATTCCATTGGCTTACAAACCAATAGTTGAGGATGGGCTCGCTGACCGAGGCCGACCTTGATGGCGTAAGCAAGGGACAGAAGTACCCTGACGGGACTGTTGTCCGTGTGTTTTGCATGCGGACTGACCGCGATGCGTACCCGTCTGGGTGGGCCTACAAGCTCCATTACGGCGCAACAGCGCCAGACCCGCCGCGTACGCTTGAGGACGGTACCATTCGTCGGTACGATAACTCGCACGAGGACACAAAAGGTCACGAACTCCACGTCGCATCTGACCCAGAACCAGAAATCATAGAGTTCCCAGGGATGGTTGAACTCTGGGAACGGTTCTGGCGCGAGATTCCAAAATCCAAAATTGAGGTCAAGTGAGCCCATTACCACGGTGATACACATGAACGACTCAACGCCACCGCTGCATCCGATGGAACGCGAACAGCTTCGGGCCGCGTCGTCTCTTGTCGTGACGGTCAACTCGTCCGACGAGTTCCACGACGTCGTCACTGACGACATTGAGTTATTGGAACACGGTGATGCAGTGGACGCTACGCCGACACTCTCGTTCACCAGCTACGACGAGCTCATGGAGACGCTGACGCCTCGTGTCCTTGAGCTCATTGAGGCTGTTCGCCGGGAAGAGCCATCCAGCATCAACGAGACTGCCCGGGTTGTGGATCGAGACATAAAGAACGTCCACGAGGAACTTAGTCGACTCGCGCAACTCGGAATCATCTTCTTCGAAGAAGAAGGCCAGAGCAAGCGCCCGGTCGTCTGGTTCGACGAACTCGTCATCAACCTTCCGTTTGATCCCGAAACTGGGGACAGAGTGACTGCAACATCGTAGGAGTGCGTATGGTGATTGATGAGGCCGTTGAAGGATCGTTCGCTGGGTATACGAGATATCCCGTCGCGAGGAAGCCACAGAAGCTGCGCGAATGGCTGTGATACTCCCAGATTGACTCCCTCCCCGAAGGCTGTCTGAGAGACTCCTGCGCGTCAGAGACTGCGAGAGTTGATCAGGTCGGACAGGTCAAAGAGGTAGACGTCGTCACGCCTGGCAGCGGCGTCTTCGAGGTCGTCAGTGAACCCGGCGCGGCTCCACAAGACGTACAGCGTTTCCCCGTCTGCTGGCCCCTCTGACCAGCGGACTGCCGACGCTGTTCGTTCGAGGTCGGCGAGGACACCTTCGCTGACGGGGTTGGAGGTGAATTTACACTCGCCAGCGACGAGTCCCTCGTCGGTGAGCCCGAGGACATCCAACTCCTGCTCTTTGAACCACCACTGCCCAATGTCCCGGAACTGTCGGTCGATGAGACCGGGGAGCGCTCGCTGACAGAGGCGTTCGAACAGCGGACTCACGTAGTCCGCAAGTTCGGGTGCGACGAGTTCGTCGTATGCGTCATCGCCGAGTAAGCGAAGCTGATCTTGGTTCCCGTACACGAATCGGAACCAGAACCGAAACAGCGGTGCAGCGATGCGATACCGGCCGCGTTTCGAGGCTGTCGGCGATTCCGTCACGGGAATGTGTCGCTCGACGAGACGGAGTCGGCGAAGCTTCTGGAGGTACGTACTGAGTGAACCCGACGCCACGCCGGCCATGCCTGCAATCTCGTTCGGGGTGCGACGCCCGTGAGCGAGTGCACGGAGGATACTGAAGTAGGTATTCGGCTGTCGGAGTTCCGTACGGAGCAGGAACTCGGGTTCGGAGTACAGGAGACCACGCTCTGAGAGAATCGCTTGCTGGACGTTTGCCCCCAACTGCTGGTCGGGGTCGATCGTCTGGAGATAGTGCGGTGTGCCGCCATAGATCGACCACGCGGCAATCGCGGTTTCAGGGTCGTATTCCGGGAAAAAATGGCGTGCGTCGGCGACGGAGAAGGGTTTCAGGTCGATCGTTGCTGTCCGCCGACCGTACAGCGGTGCGCTTCCGGAGAGCACCTTCTCCTCCATGACACTAATCGAGGAACCGACGAGTACGAGCGTCATTCCCGTCTTCTGTAGTTCCGTATCCCAGACACGCTGGATTCGGGATGGCAGCGATTCGTCTTCATCGATGAGGAACGGAAACTCGTCGATGACGACGATGGCGTTCTCCTCGCCCAGTGCTTCGAGGAGTGCCTCCCAGTCGCGGCGAACGTTCTGTAGCGACGGAAACTGCGCAGTGGCAGTGTCGACGAACTGCTCACGCTGGTTCTGTGCCGTGGATTCGATTGCCTGATAGTAGACGGCATTGTCCCGGTCAGCAATGGACTGTCGGACGAGTTCGCTTTTCCCGAGGCGACGACGCCCGTAGATCACGATGAACTCTGCTTTCCCGGATTCGTAGCAGTCGGTCAGTTGATCGAGTTCGACATCCCGATCAACAAATTGCTCCATGCTATCGGTAACACCCTCGGTAAGATAGAATTTATGATTTCAGAAAACACGAATTCCAAAATCGTGATTTCTTTCTTCTGAACTGGGACACGTCCTTGTACGAGAGTCACACACAGTAACCTCCCCAATCGTGACAACGCTGGCGGGGATTCTCGCCGGTGAGTGTACAACCGCGAGAGACATTTCAGAACGCCGCATGAGCGGCAGCCGCTGCACGTCGCTGTTAGAGGCCAGCGCTTCCCAGGGAACTGTCGAGTATCGTCTCAGGACGACCGCACCAGCGGCTCGTACCAGTCTCGGTTCGCCTGGTACCACTCGATGAACGCTTCGACACCCTCACGAATGGTGTAGGTGGGCTCGTACCCGAGCAGTTCCTCGGCGCGTGAGGTATCGGCGTGGGTGTGTTCGGCGTCGGCATCGTGGCGCTCGGCGAATTCGATCTCCAGGTCGGGAGCCAACTGGTCGCGGACTTCCTCGGCGAGGGTCAGAATCTCGATGTTGTCCGTGCTGCCGATGTTGACGGCCTGTCCGTCCGCTGCGTCTTCGTCCAGTAATTCGACGTTTGCCGCGACCACGTCGTCGATGAAGGTGAAATCGCGCGTCTGTGTCCCGTCGCCGTAGACGATTGGCGGTTCGTCGTTGCGACACCGCGAGACGAAATTGGAGATAGCCATATTCGGGCGCATTCGCGGGCCGTACACGGTGAAATATCGCAGTGCCACCACTGACAGGTCGTACACCTCGCTGTAGGCACAGGCGTAGCGTTCGGCCGCAAGCTTCGAGGCGCCGTAGGGGCTGACCGGCGTCGTCTTGTGTGATTCGCTGTAGGGCAGCGAGTCCGGTTTCCCGTACACTGACGAGGAAGAGGCCATCACGAACCGTTCGAGGCCGTGGTCGCGGGCGGCATCGAGCAGATTCAGCGTCCCGTCGACGTTGACCTCGTTGTACTTCCGTGGGTTCTCGACGCTGGGGCGCACCCCCGCCTGTGCGGCCTGATGGTAGACGTAGTCGCTGTCGGCGACCAGTTCCTCGACCAGTTCGGCGTTGCGTACGTCCCCTTCGACGAGTTGGTAGCGCCCATCGCCGTCTTCGGCGCGTTCCCGACACACGTCGACGGTGTGCTCTTTGATGCCAACGTCGTAGAACGGGTCGAAGTTGTCCAGCACGACGACGTCGTGTCCCATCTCGATGAATCGCTCGGCAAGGTGGCCACCGATGAATCCGGCACCGCCGGTCACGAGTATTCGCATTGGTCGAGGCAACGCCGAGGTGGGTGAAAAGTACTTGTCTTTTTACTCGCGCTCCAGTTCGCGACGCTCGGCGACGACGGGGCAGTCGACGACGCGGACGGTCTCCATGTCGATGAATTCGAGAATTTCGGTTCCCTCGTTCGAACAGGAGATGTTCGGAGGTGCAGAGAAGAACTCACAGTGTTCACAGTAGCTGTGTTTCGACACCTCGGCGTAGGTGCGACCCTCCATCTCGGTGACCGACCCGCGCTCTTTTGCCTCCGAGAGTGACTCCCAGACTTCGTCGGCGTCGAGGCCACCAGTGTCCATCCGCTCGAAGGACTCGAAGGGGTCTCCCTCTCGCTTGCTGCCCGCGCCGAACTCCTCTGTCATCTCATCGTCGAGTGAGTCGCCTGTCGTCTCCTCACGGTCGATGGCCGACGCACCGCCGAGGGGGTCGCGGTCGGGACTCGCCCTGGTTTCCGAGTCTTCCTGGGCACTCGCCAACTCGTCGCCGAGTGAGGGCTGGTCGCTTTCGGTACGCTTCTCGGTGGGCGTTTCGGGCACGTCTCCCCCGAGTTGTTCCTCCTGGTCGGGTTCCCACACGTCCTCGGCACCGTCGCTGTCGGCGGATTCTTCGTCGGGGTAGCCGAGTTCGTCGAAAGGGTCGCCCTCCCGGTCTCCAACTGCCTCGTCGAACTGTTCGAACGGCGTCTCCTCGTCGTCTTCCTCGTCGTCGCTCATCCGTCCTCACCGGATTCGAGCTGGGAGGCTGTCAGCAACCGCGGCTTGCCGAAGAAGCCACTGGCTGGCTCGACGTTCGTCACCGTCGACTGGCAGTGTGGACAGTTCGGCTCCGTCAGGAGCCCGATGTTCACCGTCTCGCCGCAGTTCTCGCAGTTCGCTTTGTCGACGTTTCCCTCTGCCGCGGCGCGTTTGATGCGGTCGACGGCCTCGACGCTGCCGTTCTCGTGGGCCTCACGGAGGTCGCTGACGACCCAGGCAATCGTCTGCAACCGGTCGTCTGTGGCTTCGAGGCGCTCGTCGAGTTGGTCTAGCTCGTCTTGCTGGTCGTCCAGACGGGCGTCTATGTCGGCTTCGAGTGTTTCGAGTTGCGAGTCGAGGTCGCCCAGTTCCGTCGCCACTGTCTCGATTCTGTCGAGTTCGTCGTGGTCGTGGTCACTGGCGGCTTTCCCTTCGAGTTCCCGCTTGAGTTGGACGACACGTTCGCGGACGTCCTGGATTTTCCCCATGTAGTCGTCTTCGACGGCATCGACGCGGTCGTCGATGACGGACTGGACGGTCGTCTGTACCGTCGACTCGACGCGGTCATCGAGCACTCTGCTGAGGACAGACGTCACCGTCTCTTCGATAGTCTGTTTGTCGGCGATTGCCACTTCAGCCTCGCCATCGATATCTCCGTCGAGTTCTGCCGTGGCGCGATAGGAGGCGAGCAACTGCACGAGCACCGTCTCTCGGTCGGTGTCCAGCGCGGCGGCACGCTCATCGAGCCAGTCGTCCAACTCGGCCGGGAGACTCACTGTCACCGTCTCCTCAGTCGACTCGCTCGCCATTAGTGTCCGCTACACCCAGGGCATAGTTAAGGGTTTGCTGCCGATTTCAGCTATCGATAGGCACGGTAAGCCGTTTCTACTCGCCACCGTCGGCCACAGGCTCGCCAGCGCGGTCGCTGAGGTACTCTTCAGCGTCGTAGTCCTCGGGTTCGCCACCGAGGTCTTCCGCCAGCGCCTCGCGGATTTCGCTGCGCTGTTCATCCATCTCCTCGCGGAGCACCTCGATCTCTTCTTCGCTCACTGGTTCCTGATCTCGTGCCATTTCTCGAATCTCCTTGTGAATCGTAGGGTGTTCTCTGCCAAATGGTCGTTCCTGCCCGTGTTGTGTACTCGCGGTCGTACTCCCGTGGTTTCTCGCTTTGTCTCTCTCACCTTGAGATAGTCCAGACGGAGAACCACCGCCTCACCGAATCTTGCGCACGTCGCTGATGTCGAAGCCGGCGTCGCCCAGTTCCGTCTCGAACTGGACGATGTTCTCAGATTCGATCTGTGAGAGGA
>CAZFOF010000101.1:0-7429 GCA_964520265.1 uncultured Halobacteriales archaeon
ACTCGCCATCCGGTCGATTTCGCCGAGTGCCTGCTTGAGATTGCGCTCTTTGGAGTCGCGGGTGCGGAAGCGCTCGTTCCAGGTTCGCAGCCGCTGCATCTTCTCGCGCTGGCTGGAACTGAGCGTGCGCCCGTAGGCGTCCTTGTTCTGCCAGCCGATGTTCGTCGACAGCCCCTTATCGTGCATCATCTTCGTCGTTGGCGCGCCGACGCGTGACTTGTTGTCACGCTCGTTGGAATCGAAGGCCCGCCACTCTGGGCCGGGGTCTATCTCGTCTTCTTCGACGACGAGTCCACAGTCCTCACAGACTGTTTCGCCGTGTTCGGCGTCGGATACGAGCCGTCCGCTACACTCCGGACACGTGTCCGTCGACTCTGTCTCGTCTGTTTTCGTCGTCTGAGTTGTCTCACTATCCTTTATCCGGTCGCTAATGCGTGTTGGTGCTTCACTCATGATTGGGAGTTCCTGAGTTGCCGGATGGGTAATGAATAAATGCCTTCCGACAGTCCTCTTAACGTGTAGTTAGTGCTCAAGGTATTTAAACCTTTTGCCGCCGCGAGTGCTGCAATCACACGACTGCGGCTGGTTGGTGCGTGGATATCACCATCGGGTGACCGACGGGCTACTCGTCTCTGGTAGCAGAGACGGCCGCAGTCGTCGGCCGTGTCTGGGTAGCGGCGGCTGTGCATTCCAGACGGTCGCCCCGTGGGCCACAGCGCAGTTCGTCGCCGACTCATCCTGTTCACACTTGTAATGATGTCCTGCTAACACACTAATAGAATACCTAACGTGTGAGTAACCGGGATTCGTCGGAGTATTTGGCCCAACGGGGTGCAAAATCGCTCACGAAGTGATAGCCAACAGTATCATACGGATTGCTGTACCTGTGTTCCGGGACGACCGCACGCCTTCGTGCGGTCAGTCCGGCACTGACGTACAGCAGTCCGTATCAGGGTTCGGCGAGTGCGTAGATGGTACCGTCGTCGCTCCCGACGAAGAGGTCGCCTTTGATGACTGCCGGGGACGACCGAACCTGGCCGCTGGTGTCGAACGTCCACCGTGTGGTGCCGTCTGCGACGTCGTAGGCGTAGACGGTGCTGTCGTTGCTTCCGACGTAGACTGTCTTGTCGACGACTGCTGGCGAGGATTTGACCGCTCGTCCACCCGTCGTCGTCCGCCGCCACCGCTCGGTGCCCGTCACGACATCGAGTGCAACCACGTCACCGGCGTCGTTGCCGACGTAGACTGTGTCGTTGGCGACGGCCGGCGAGGAGGCGACGGCTGCTCCTGTCGCCGTCGACCACCGTTCGGAGCCATCCGTCGCGTTCAGTGCGTAGACGTTGCCGTCGTCACTGCCAATGTACACCGTCTCGCCGACGACGGCTGGCGACGAGGAGATTCTGTCTCCGGTCGTGACCGACCACTCCTCGTTTCCGGTCGTCGCGTCGATTGCGTAGACGTTGTTGTCACGGCTCCCGACGTACACCGTTCCGTTCGAGACTGCCGGCGTCGCCTGAATTGCACGACCCGTATGGAAATTCCAGTCGATGTTGCCGGTGTCCTCGTCGAAGGCGAACAGGGTACCGTTGTCGTTGCCGATGTACACCGTTCCGTCTTTGGCAGTCGGTGAGCCACGCACCGGTTGGGTGGTCACCTCTCGCCACTTGCGGTTGCCGGTGGAGGCGTTGAACGCGGTGACGTTTCCGTCGTCGTTGCCGATGAAGACCGTGTTGTTGACCACCGCTGGCGCAGTTAGAATGTCGTTTCCGGTCTGGACTGACCAGTCCTCGCTTCCCGTTCCCGGATTCAGTGCGGACAACTGGCCGGTGTCACTCCCGATGTAGAGCGTCTCGGGGAGTACCGCCGCCGAGGACTCGACTTCCTGTCCTGTGCTCACAGACCACAGTTCGGAGATTCCAGTCCGGGGGCCGTCGAAGCCAGGTTCGGTTCCGGTGTTTCTGTCATCCTGTCCGAACATCGGCCAGATGTGTGATGCACCGACCGTCACCAGTGCTGACAGTCCGTGCTCGGTGACAATTTTGACGCGCCGAGGACTGGTCGTGTTCACTTCGATACGGAGTGTGGTACCGGGCTTCCAGAGGTCGGTCTGTTCGTCGCCCTCGACTGCTCGACGCTGGAACGTCGTCTGGTAGTCGTTGTCGACGAGGACGTCTGTCTTCGACACCGACAGCGGCACTGACCCGGTGTTTGTCACGTTCACGACCAGCCGCGACTCGAAGCTTCGATAGTCTGCACTCTCGACGCGAATCGACGTATCGAGGAGTTCCTCCGTGTCTTCCTGGCTCGCTGTCCACCCTTCTGTGATGCTTTCGGTGACGGTGCCAGTGGCGGTAAACAGCGTTCCCAGCGCAATCATCGTCGCCAGGAAGATGATAAGATTCGACCCGCTGACGCTAAAGCCCATCTCTCCCCCCGTCTGCTCTGTCTGTCACTCTCTTTCTCATCGCTCACCACGGCGGTCGCCGTCTCACTTCCCCTGCGTGTCCAATCCGAGTGCAAACAACACGGCATCGAACGTGTTGCCGACCATGTTCCCCCAGTAAATCGCACGGACGAACGCGATGATATCCTCCGCGGTTTCGGGGCCGTACTCCTCGACGAGCGCCGAGACGGCCTCCGTTCCCGGTTGTTCGTCGGTCTCTGCGTACCGCTGGGCGAATACGAGCGCCGGTCGCTCTGCTTCACTGACTGCGTCTCCGACGTCCGCTTCGAGAATCTCTGTGACGACCTCCTCGTCGACGCCCACACCGCTGGCGACTTCGGTATGGAAGCGAGCACAGTGCCGACACTCGTTGACTGCGGTGACTGCCAGCATAATCTTCTCGGCGAACTGGGTCGAGACGCGGTCGGCCCGCTTTGCGCGCACCAGTGCCGGAATGTTCCGGACGAAGCCGACAGTACCACACAGCAGCGTTCGAGGCGTAAAGGACTGCTTTCGGAACTCACTCTCTCCCGCTGTGTGACCGGCGTTTGCCATTGATGAATCAGAGGGAAAGCGTCGGTAAATCCCTTCTGCTGTTTGCTGGCCGTTGCTATCCCACACAGTCCTGCTCCCGTGGCCGACCCTAAACGGTAAAGAGGTGGCCCTCGGTCGGCACGTTGAACAGGCCGATTCGTGCGCCGGCGTCCAGCCAGGCGTGTCCATACGAAAAGGACGCGAGTGCGTTCACGAGGTCGTCGTCGTCTCTGAAGTGTCGGCCGTCTTCGAGATACGACCGGGCCATCTCCTCGCATTCGGCGGCGGCATTCGCCATCGGTGTCTCGGGAGGGGGCGCGATACTCGCCGCCTCCAGTGCCTCGGCGAGCAGGGACTCGTACCGGTCGGTTTTCTCTTCGAGTTCTGCCATACAACACGGTCTCTGCGCGAGGACAATAACCGTAGTCGTCCGCGTGTCACGCATCAGAGCGCAACGTACATACTCCGTGGTAGCCAATCGAAACGCATGACAGAGCAGCCAGTCGACCACCGGCGACTTATCATCGCCGGGACGGGAATTGCAGGCCTGTCGGCGGCGATTTATGCAGGCCGGTCGAACAACGAACCACTCGTCCTGGAGGGGGACGAACCCGGGGGACAACTCACACTGACGACCGATGTCGCGAACTACCCCGGGTTCCCGGACGGCATCGGCGGCCCAGAACTCGTGAACAACATGAAAGAACAGGCCACACAGTTCGGAGCCGAAATCGACCACGGCATCGTCGTGGACGTTCGGCCGACTCACGAGGCACCCGGTGACCGGGCTGGCCCGTTCGAAGTCGAACTGAAAAACGGCGACAGCTACACCTGCGATGCCTTCATCGCCGCGTCGGGGGCGAGCGCACGCACGCTCGGTGTGCCCGGCGAAGATGAACTCATGGGCTACGGACTTTCGACGTGTGCGACCTGTGATGGTGCCTTCTTCCGTGATGAAGATATGCTCGTCGTCGGCGGTGGCGACGCAGCCATGGAGGAAGCCACGTTCCTCACGAAGTTCGCCGACACCGTCTATATCGCTCACCGCCGCGAGAACTTCCGCGCCGAGGACTACTGGATCGACCGCGTCCAGGAGAAAGTCGACGAGGGCGATATCGAAATCATGCGCAACACGGAACTGCTCGAAATCCACGGCAGCCCCGAGGACGGCGTCGACAACGTGACGCTGGCACGCAACGAGGAGGGGTATCCCTCCGAGAATCTCGACGACTCCGACACGGAAACATTCGAGTTTGATGTCGGCGCTGTCTTCTATGCCATCGGTCACACGCCGCACACTGACTACCTCGAAGACACCGGTGTCGAGACGGACGACGCTGGCTACCTGAAAACCGTCGGCGGCGACGGAAGCGGGCAGACGAAAACTGCCGTCGAAGGTATCTTCGGTGCCGGTGACGTGGTCGACTACTACTACCAGCAGGCCGTTACCGCGGGGGGGATGGGTTCGAAGGCCGCTATCGACGCCGACGAATACCTCGAGGAGTTGCCGGCCGAGGCGACTGCAGCGGGCGAAACAGCGGCCGCCGAAAGCGACGACTGACGGCATCCGTTCGGTCGCCGTCGATACGGATACCCACAGTTCCTTTAGTGTAGCATCCATTAGAGCGAGCAATGTCAAACGAGACAGTCAGCGTCACGCTGGAAACCGACGATGCGAGCGATGAAATCGAAGTTCCGACCACGCTGGTCGACATGCTGGGCGAAGGGAACGAGGACGTATCGACGGTAGTCGGCGACCTCGCAGTACTGGGACTCGCCCAGCAGGCACACGGTGTCGTTCACCACGGCCAGGGCGAGACGAGCCCTGAACTGGAAGAAGCAGAGGAACTGATGATGGAACTGTTCGAGGACCGCTTCGGACAGACCTACGCCGAAGTCACCGGGCACGGCCACTGAGCAGTTACTCGACCGTATAGTGTAGCAACGCGCCGTCGTCGACGCGCTCGACGGATTCCATCTTGAGGGTTGGGAACTCATCGAGGAACCCGTCCCCGTCGGCAAGCGTCGGCGCACTTCTTCCGCCAATAATTACCGGCCCGACGAACACCGAAAGGTGGTCGACCAGTTGTTCCTCGAACAGTGAGAAGATGAGTTCACCACCGCCTTCGACCATCAACTGCTCGACACCCTCACTGTCTAATTCGGCAAATGCCTCGGAGAGATCGACGCGTCCGTCGCCGGCAACGATGACAGTCACTCCGTTTTCTTCCATCTGTGCGATGAAATCCGGTGTCGCTGCCTCGCTGGTGAGCAGGTAACTCTCTGCGGTGTCGTCGAGAATGTTCGCATTCGGCGGTGTGCGAATCTGTGAATCGGCGACGACCCGCGCCGGGTTCGCCGGTTCGCCTCGCTGCTCGCGTTGCTCTCGCAACTCTGGGTCGTCGACGGTCAGTGATGGGTCGTCCGCAACGACCGTTCCGACGCCGACCATCACGGCGTCGCTCTCTGCGCGTAACTCGTCGACGCGTTCGAAGTCCTCGTCGCCGCTTATCTCGATTTGCTCGCGCTCCCGGGTCGAGAGCTTGCCATCTGTACTCGTCGCTGCGTTCACGACAACTCGCATGCCACACTGTACCACGGCAGGTGTCAAACGATTTTCGGTCGTTCGGTGCCACCGTCGGCCGATGTCGACCCGACCCATCCGCGGCCTCTCCGACCGTACCAAACATCGGAACACACATTTGAGTACTCCGTGACATCTCTGTATGAACCTCACCGGGAAACGACTGGTCGTGACCGGGGGTGCGGGCTTTGTCGGCTCGCATCTCACCGAGCGACTTGTCGATGCCAACGACGTCCTCGTCGTCGACGACTGCTCGAACGGGAACGAAGCATGGGTACCCGACGAGGCGACGTTCGTCGAAGGAGACCTGACAGACCCTGCCATCGTCGCCGAGACGATTACCGGCGACGTGGACGCGGTCTTTCATTTCGCCGCGGCGAAATCGGTCAAGACTGACAGCCCTCGCGAGCAGTTCGAGGACAATCTCAGGATGACCCATAACGTCCTCGAACGGATGCGTGAGGTCGGTGTCGACCACCTGGCGTACACCTCCTCCTCGACGGTTTACGGTGAAGCACCGCGCCCCACGCCGGAGGATTACGCACCGATGGAACCTATCAGCGAGTACGGCGCAGGCAAACTCGCAGAGGAAGGTCTCATCTCGACGTACGCCCACAGCCACGGGCTTCAGGCGTGGGTGTTCCGCTTTGCGAACATCGTCGGCCCGCGTCTGCGCGGGGCTGTCGTCCCTGACTTTATCGAGAAACTAGAGGACGATCCCGACGAACTCGTCATCCTCGGCGACGGCCGCCAGGAAAAATCCTACATGCACATCGAGGAGTGTCTCGACGCGATGGTTCACGTCGTCTCTCACGGCACGGACGCGCTGAACATCTACAATCTCGGGACACGGACGACAACCTCCGTCGACACCATCGCCGATATCGTCACCGACGAGATGGGACTCGACCCCGACTACGAACATACTGGCGGCGAGCGTGGCTGGACTGGCGACGTGCCACGGATGCGTCTCTCCATCGAGAAACTCTCTGCACTCGGGTACGAACCCGACCAGTCGAGCGACGACGCCATCCGCCAGTCCGTCCAGGAACTCATCTCGGAGCTTTGAACGGCTTCGCCTGCTCAGGGTGCGTACGTCCCTGTCAGTGTCGCTTCAGCGAGGACGTGGCCCTCCATCGCTGTCTGTAGGTCGTCTTTCGACGCCCTACTGCGGAGGTCGAGTTCCGTATCGAGTGCGTACACCCGGAAGCGGTAGGTGTGTCGGCCATCCGGCGGATTCGGGCCACCGTAGTCAGTCTCGCCGTAGTCGTTTTTCCCCTCGATAGCGCCGAGGACTCCCCAATCTTCGGGAATCATTGTGACCGCCGGGTCGACGTTCCAGACGACCCAGTGATCCCAGATTTTCCCGGCCGGTTCGACGGCGTCGGGGTCGTCCATCACGACCGCAAGTGACGCTGTCTCGTCTGGCACGTCCGATACCTCCAGCGGTGGGTTCACGTTGCGCTCGTTGTACCCGTAGGTTCGAGGTATCTCCTCGCCGTCGTCGAATACAGGGCTTGTTAGTTCCATCCTTGTCCTCGTCTGACAGTACGGGAGAGTCGCTGAAAAAGACCGGGCCACGACGCGAGCAGTACGACTATACTGGGTGATACCCTACGGCAGGGCGTGCAAGTCGTCGGATACGAGACGGCCCCTGTCAGCGACGACGGGACACCGGCGCTCTCCATCGCCAGTGACGGCACCGTTGAGCGCGAACCACTCCCGGTTGGCACCGAACTCCAGTACTCACTGGGCGAGCGTCACTGCGCTGGCACGGTCGATGGGGGGACACACGACCCCTGTCCCCGCGAGTCTGCGCCGTACTGCGACCGGCACACGAGTCGCTGGGCCTGTGCCCGCTGTACCGG
>CAZFOF010000102.1:0-7408 GCA_964520265.1 uncultured Halobacteriales archaeon
GGCAGGTGCTGGCGAATCGGCACAGACAGACGACGGGGCAGCCGAGGGCGACGACAAAGAGACTGACGGCCACTAGCCACTCGCGTCGAACTGCTGGTCGCGACTACTGCAGTAGTTCGGGTGGTTTGCCCTCGCGCCCGAGTCGCATGAAGTGAGTCACAACGGTGTGTGCGAGTGCGAAAAGCAGCAGTGCCGTGAGTATGAACGCAATCCATCCCTGGTAGGTAATCTTCGCAAACGGGGCAATGCCGACCCACGACAGCCCCACGCACAGTATGCTGACGCCTGCAAGACCGAGATAGTACATACTCCAGGGCACGTCGTAGCGGTTTGTCACTTCCAGGTAGATATCCACATCCGTTGCCGCCTCGTCGAGTTCGACGACACATTCGCAGGGGTCGAACGAGATAATCTCTTTCTCGTCGAGTTTCGGCAGATGGAACTGCTGGAGAGAGGTGTACACCCGCTTTCGCTCCGTGCAGCTCACCTCCTCGATCTCCTGTTCCGTCTCCCAGGCAGCGACCTGCTCGGAGAGATCGCCGAGTGCAATCGGACTCTCGTTGTGCTGGCGGAGACAGTGCAACGCATAGCGTCTGCGCCTGTTGCTCAATGTCTCGAAAATCTCCTCGCGTGAGAGAGTGTCCTCCCCGATGTCGGGTGCTGCTGTCTCGGTGTTGCCACTCCCCTTGCTGCCTCTGTCTGCCTTGCTCATCACTCACCCATCCCAATACTGATATGCTGCTCAGTCGTGAAAATTCTTTTGGCAAATACACTTTATTTCTGCCACTCGGCACTACTCCGACCGAAGTATCCCCATGCGAACATGAAACCGCCCATCTTTCTCGTCGATAGTCATCGGCTGCTTGTTCGCACGGGTCGCATACGGATGGGCTGTCTGTCGCATTGCAGATGTGTACATCTCGAACCCGACAACTGGTTGACTTTATTCTCCGCGTGAACGCGGAGGAATCTCGAGCGGTGGGATAATAAGAAACCGTGTGCGGCTTCCGTAGGCGCTCTTTGCTCGTCAGTTCGTCTGGTTGTGGCTCACCAGAACGGGTTGGCGTCGGTGCGAAGCTGTCGACCGCCTGGCCTGGTATTGAGACGATACAGAAATTCGTTTTTGCTTAGATGTTCGTCGGTTGTCTGTGTCTCTGTGCAACGCTATCTCTCTCTGTGTGTTGGAATCTTTTTGTCAGTGTACTACTTATCCACGCACACGTGGTCAATTTCGCGTCGCCGGATGTCGTCGGATTGATTCATTTCTTCGGGGTGATACCGGCGGGACTGTTGACGAAGTGGCTCTGGGACGAGCGACGCAAGCCCGGCGTGCGGTGGTTCCTCGTGGCGACGATTGCTGCAGCCGTGTGGTCGGTTTCCTCCGGCGCTATCGCGGTTCTCGACTCGACGGCCGGGACGCTTCTGTTTCACAATATCCGTTTTTTCGTCGTCGTCGTCGCCGCGGCCAGTTGGTTCCTCCTGGCACTTGAGTACACGTACAAAGAGAGCGTCCCAACGCGGTGGTTCTACTACCTACTGGTCGTCCCGGTAATCACGCAGATTCTCTCCGTCGTCGAACCGACGCTCGTCTTCACACGGACGGTCGACAGCCAGGGCATCCTCGATTACACCTACGGTCCGTGGTTCATCTTCGACCAGCTCATCTACGGGTTCGGGCTGGTCTTCGTCGGCTCCAGTTTCTGGATTGGCGACGCGCTGATGAGCCGTGACAACCGGCGTCGGCAGACCTCGATACTTCTTTTGGCGACGCTTCTGTTGCTCTGTACGTCGCTGCTTCTGGCTATTGGCTGGCCCTCTGACCTCTTTGACGTGAGCGTCCTCGGCATCATCGCCGCAGAGAGTCTCATCGGCGTCGCGTTCAAACGCTACTCGCTGTTGCAGATCAGCCCCGTCGCCCGCGACGCCGTCGTCAGGGAGATGAACGACGCGGCATTTATTCTCGACCCGAACGACGTGGTCACCGACCTCAACCCAGCAGCCAGACAGTTGCTCGACCACTCTGTTGTCGCCACCGGCGAGAACATCCAGCGTGTCTTCAGTTCCCACGAGCAACTGCTGGAGCAACTGAAAGACACCTACTCCCTGGAGACGACGGTCACACTGTCCCTCCAGGGCACCGAGCGACACTTCACGCTGCGGGTGTCTCCGGTCACGTACGGTCGGGGACTGGAAGGACGGTTCGTCGTTCTCCGTGACATCACAGAACTCAAAGAGCGCGAGGAAGAACTCGATGTGCTCAAACAGGTGTTCGCACGGGTGTTTCGTCACAACGCCCGGAACAAACTCTCGCCCATCAGGACGTACGCAGAACTCATCCAGCGCAAGACAGACGGCCAGGTGAGTCAACACGCCGCCCGAATCGAAGCGGCGGCTAAACGACTCAGTTCACAGTCCGAGAAAGTTGGCGAGATCGAGCGTGCCACGGGCGTCGAGGAAACCACCGACCTCGACCTCGCGAAGACTGTCGAGGATGCTGTCAGGACGTTTCACGCTACCTATCCCGATCTCGATATCACCACCAGTGTCGGTGAGTGCGTCGTTCGTGCCAACCCCAGACTCCAGGTGGCAATCGAAGAACTCCTTGACAACGCCATCCGACACAACGACCTGGACTCGCTTGCGGTGGATATCGCCGCAGAGCAACGGGCCGAAAGCGTCGTTCTGTCTGTCACAGACACTGGTAATGGCATTCCACAGAACGAACTCGATGTACTCCGGTCAGCCGAGGAGACACAACTCGAACACAGCTCCGGCGTCGGCCTCTGGCTCGTCCGCTCTGTCGTTCGACAGTCGGACGGCTCTCTTTCTTTCGAGTCGACCAGCGACGGCACGACAGTCACTCTCGAACTTCCGACGACCGACCGAGAGAACTACGCTCTGGAGTAAGTCTCACGGTTGGGACGAGCCGACGTGGCGAAACACCACTCATATTTAATAACCCTCGCTTTTAGTTCCGAGTTGGCTTCGATATCAAAAATATCATTTCATATTACTTTTTATTACATTGTGACTAACCCTAAATCTACATCCGAACGGCAGTTCGTCCCGACCTTTCGGTCAGTTTCGTATGTGCTCTTTGCGTCGATGAGTCTCTTTCTCGTCGTCGTCGAGGCGGCGCGGACGCTGTTTGTCTCGTTTCTCTTCGATACTGGGCTGACGATAGCACCCGCCATCGTCGGTCTCGTTGCCCTTTTTGTCTACTCTCACGACCGCGTCTACTACGATACGGAGGACATCTACAACTCTCCACGGCGGGTCGCGTTCGTCGAGGAGTACAGGCAACTGTTGGTCGTCTCGCTGGTAGTTGTCTTCGTTTGCGTCGAGTACCTCGCGGCGATTCGTCTCGACATCTTCGAGTTCGTCGTCTTTCAGGCTCCGTTTCTCGTCGTCGGCGTGTACGACTACCTCAAACGGTTCTTGTTGCTCGATACGCTCGCTGTTGCCCTCTCTCAGGCGCTCGTCATCATTGTCGTTCCCATCGCCATTGCCGACGTACACGTCGAGACCGCCAGTGCGCTTGCGGCCTTTACGTTCGTCTTCTTGCGCGGTGTCTGTGCCGTGCAACTGAACAACATCGACGACAGGGACGGTGACATTCGTGCGAACAAGAACACACTCGTCTCGATGCTGTCGCTGCGAGCGGTCAAGTTGCTTGTCGCGGCGCTGTATCTCTGCTCGCTCGTGGTGTTGTCTCTGCTGATTTCCCTTTCAGTCCCGGTCGTGCTCTCGTATCTCGTGACGTTCCTGCTGGTGACCTGTCTCACCGCAGAGACGGCAAACCGAAACTACATCCTCAACAGTTTCAGTATCGTGCTTCTCCTGGGGCATTTCCTCGTCTGAGACTCACGAGAGTGGGCGAAACCAGACTGTCGCCACGAGGACGGCCAGAAACACGTACGACCCTCGAATCAACAACTTCGTCGCCAACTCCGGTTCGCTCCGGTGTGCGATGACGGCGACGATACCGAAAGCGACGGCGGCCAACCCGGCAGTCGGAGGAATGCCCGACAGCGTCAGCGCCAGTCCGACCACCGCGAGCAATCCGAGTGTCATCAACGCGTAGGCGGTCAGTCGCGCCCGCTCGCGCCCGACGGCCACAGCGACGGTTCGCTTGTCGATAGAGCGGTCGTACTCGTAGTCTTTGGCGTCGTCGATGACCTTGATGCCGGAGAGGATGATGACGAAGACGGCTGCGAGTGCGACGACCAGCGGCGTCAGCGTCGTCGCCTGGACGTAGAAGCCACCGACGAGCGCGAAGCCGATGCCCAGGGGATAGCCCGCTGTTGCACCGACCGGATTCGTATCCAGTTGTGGCGCGTGGTTGATGGCGATGAGCCAGCCCGGCAGCGTCACCAGCGCTGCCCAGACGTTTACGAGTACTCCCAGCGCGGTGAGACAGGCGAAAAACGCCACTGTTGCTCCGGCGAGTGCGACTTTACAGCCGCGTGCCGACAGCGGGTGGTCGTCGTCCTCCTCGCGGATGAAAAAGTCGACGTAGCCGTCGGTGACGTGAGCGGTGTAGAGGGCGAAAAACGCGGCGGTCATGTGCAGTGTCCCGAGTGCGATTGAGATTTCCGTGGTTGCCCCAGCCAGTACCGCACCGAACCAGGTACTGGCAAGCGGGGGAAGCATGAACACAGGATGTACCTGCGAGGCGAGTGCGGAGAGTGCTGCGCCTGCTCCCGACCCGTGACGGGCGATTGCCATACTCAATTTGTCGGTATGTATCACCAAAAACCCGTGGGGAAAACCATTTGACAGGTGTCCGGCTCACTGCCAGCCGGCGCGGTCGAAGACGAGTCCCGACAGGTTGGCTGCGAGCGTACGAGCGTCGGTCTCCGTCGGCGTATGAATCGACCCCGAGACAGGGCCGGCCTCGCCACCGAGTCCTTCTGCTTCCGAGAGCGGGTCTGCCGCCGCGTCCGTCCCCGACGCTGTCGGGTACGGCTGCCAGTCCCGTGTGCGCTGGCGCAGGCGCGTGAGAGTCTTGTCACTCAGTTCCTGGTCGAGATGCTGCAGGTCGTAGCGGACGATATACCCCCGGCGAGCGTCGCGGACGGCGATGACGGGCTGTCCCCGGTCGGCACACTCCGTCCACAGCTTTCGCTGCTCTGTCTGTGTCTCGTAGACCGGCACGTGATGAGGGGTTAGCTGTTCCATAGCCCCCCTAGGGAATGGACGAATTTGACCGCACCGGTTGTCGCGAATGTTCGACGGTTGTCGGGGCTGCTGGAAGCGGCACCGAGGTGTCGAATATCGTTCCTGTCTCATACCGACTGCTGTACGTCAGTACCGGACTGACCGCACGAAGGCGTGCGGTCGTCCCGGAAAACAGGGACAGCAATCCGTATCAGTCGTCGCCTTCGAGTTCACCTTCTTCGGTGAGAGTGCCCTCACCGTTGAGATACGCTTTGGTGTTGCGGACGAGTTTTCGTTTGACTTCTTCGCCGACGACGCCGTCTTCGATTGGCTGGAGTGCGGGCTGGTTGTCGGGGTCGGGGTTGCCGACGATGACCATGCCCCACATATCTTCCCAGTGGCCGGTGTTGATGCAGTAGTACATGTAGACGCCTTCAGTGTTGAACGTGTGTTTGAAGACGTCTCCACTGGACTTCATGTCCGAGGCGAAGTGTGAGGCCCCGTCGGGGATGCGTTTTGCCGTGATGGAGTGGGTGCCTTCGTACTCCCAGGTAATCGTCGCGCCTTTGCGGACGTGGGCAATCTGTGGCGTGAACGGCGTGTCGGCCCAGATGTGCTCCGAGTCAGGTAGCGACCGGTCGATGTTGTCGAACGTCTCCGAACTCAGGTCGTACTCTCTCCTGACGGAGGTATCGAAGTCGCCGGGTTCGTGGCCGTCCATCGCGGCTTCCTCCAGGCTCTGGTTGCCGTCGAGGTACTCCCTGGTGTCGTGGATGAGTTCTGCCAGCGTCCGTGCACCCGGCTTGGTCGGGTCGACGGACTCCATCGCCGGTTCGTCACTCGGGTCTGGGTTGCCGACGATGACCACGGCTTTCATCATCGCCTTGTGGTCTGGCACCGCACAGAAGTACTGGTAGACACCCTCGGCGTAGAAGGTGTGCTCGAAGGTGTGTGGCGCCGTGTGCATCGGCGAGCCGAAGAATGCGCCGTCCTCGGGCATACGGTTCGAGTTCACCGAGACGTTGTGTTGCATGGTGTGCCCTTCCAGTCCCGTGTCCTTCCAGTGCCAGGTGACTGTGCCACCGCGGCGGATGTGGACGATCCGCGGCGTGAACCGCGGCCAGTCTCCCTGCACGATGTCGACGTCCGCTGATTTAGGCAGCGACGTGTCGACATCCGAGAGATCCGGCGTCGGCGTCGGCGTCGACGGCGCAGCAGAGCCGCCACCACCGCCGTCACCGACGATGATGGCCCCTTTCATACCCATCGTCTTGTGTGGCTGACAGTAGTAGCCGAAGGTACCGTCGCTCTCGAAGGTGTGTTCGAAGGTGCCGCTACCTTGCGTGTCGCCGGAGTCGAACTCGCCGTTTTCGGCGACGACGTTGTGTGCGCCGCCGCTACCCGTCCACTCCCAGGTAACGGTCGTCCCGGGGTCGATTTCGACTGCGGCAGGGCCGAAGGCGAAGTTACCGTTGTTGCCGGAGGCTCCCACGTCGATGGTGACCGAACTCTGCCCCGTCTTGTCGGTGGGACTTCCGCTGTAGTTGCTCACACCCGACAGGTAACTGTCGACATCCAGACTCGGGCCGCTACTGCTGTCATCGGAGCCATCAGAGCCGGAACCGTCCGTCGGCGTCGTCGGCACGGGCGTCGAGCCGCCGGAGTCGAGGAACTGGCCGCGAACCTGCTGATTGAGCGATTCGAGCTTGCTCTGTGCATCTGCGTGCTCGACGTCGGTCGGCTCGGTGAGGCCGGGTTCGCCGGAGCTTGGCTGGCCGACGACGACGGTACCGACCATCCCCATGTGCTCGTGCGGTGCGCAGTAGTAGTCGTAGACGCCCTCAGTTTCGAAGGTGTGGCTGAAGGTCGCGCCATCGCTGGCCTTGAGATTGCCGCTGTCGAAGGTTTCTGCGCCACTCGGAATGCGGTTGTCGTAGGACGTTATCGTGTGTATCCCTTCGTCGAGGTTCCAGGTGACGGTGTCACCGGGCTGGATGGTGATGAGTTCCGGCGTGAACGTGAAGTTCGTCACCGAGTCGGTCTCGGCCGGAGACGCTGGCGAGTCAGGCGTGTCAGTGCTTGACGGCGTATCCGTCGGCGTCTGTGGGTCGTCGATGCCGAGTTCGTTCCGGGTGCGCTGGTTGAGGTCTCGAATCGTCGCCGGGGACGGCGCGTCGCTGGCGGGTGCGGAGAGACCGGATTCGTCCGCCCCGGGGTCGCCGACGACGACGGTTCCGACCATTCCCGT
>CAZFOF010000103.1:0-7366 GCA_964520265.1 uncultured Halobacteriales archaeon
GTACTCCGCCGAGTCTGGCAAACGCCAAAGACGGCTCCTACCCGATGGCTCGGCCGCTATTCATCTACGTCGCAAAATCGGCCCTGCAGCGCGAGGAAGTCTACGAGTTCATGAAGTTCTATCTCAAGCGGGCGGAGACCGATGCTGTGCAGAAAATCGGATACGTCCCGTCGAGTACTGAACAGCTCCACAAAAACGTTGGCAAGCTCGAGGTCATGGCCGACTAATCAGATTCCCATGAATCGGTCTATTTACGTACCCAAACTACGACCCACCTCACAATGAGTACAGAGAACACACAAGACATCACATCTCGTCCAGCAGGGAGGGCGGCCCGCGAGCGAATATATAGATACCTGCTCTTTCTTTGTGCAAGTCTCTCCATTTTCATCACTGCGAGTATCGTATTCATACTCGCACGCGACGCGATCGGCTTTTTCGGAATCGTCAACCCAATCGATTTCTTTACCGGAACGACGTTTCTGATCAAACGAGAGGAGTTCGGCGTCTTGCCAGTCCTCAGTGGCACCATCCTCGTGACCGTGGTGTCAGCGGCTATCGCCTTGCCCGTCGGCCTCGCCGCTGCGACCTACCTCAGCGAGTACGCCAGTGAGAGAGCGCGCTCGGTGCTCAAACCCGCACTCGAAATCCTCGCGGGTATTCCGACGGTCGTCTACGGCATCTTTGCGCTCGTCTACGTCACTCCCTTCCTTCGGGCGCTCGGGTTCCCCGTAAACACGTTCAACGTCCTGAGTGCCTCTATCATGGTCGGCATCATGATTATCCCGATGGTCTCCAGCCTCAGCGAGGACGCGATGAGTGCTGTCCCCGACTCACTCCGCCAGGCCGCCTACGGCATGGGCGCGACCAAATTCGAAGTCTCCACCGGCGTGGTCATCCCTGCTGCCGTCTCCGGTATCTTCTCCTCGTTTATCCTCGCACTCTCACGGGCCATCGGCGAGACGATGATTGTCGCCGTCGCGATGGGCAGTCGCTCTCGACTCATCGACTTTGCAAACCCACTCCAGAACCTCTGGGAGGGGAACCAACCAATGACCGCCGCGATGGTACAGATAAACAGCGCAGACAGCATCTCGGGCGTTGGCTTCAAGAGTATGTTCGCTCTCGGCCTCACCCTCTTCGCCGTCACGTTCCTGATGAACCTCGCAAGCAATCGCATCGCCGCACGCTACCGGGAGGAGTACGAATGACCACAACATCGGAGGTGACTCACTGATGGCAGCACCCGAACAGGACGCCGGCCTGGAGACAGGCACGAGCAATGTCAGTCGCATCCGCGGCAAAGCCTTCGAAGCAGTCTGTCTCGCCGCGACGTCCTTTGCGCTCGTGACCGTTCTCGTGCTGCTGTTGTTCGTTGCTGCGGATGCCTTCCGTCCCTTCTCTGCCGACCCCGGGTGGCATCTGGTCTACTTCCTCACGCTCGTCGTACCCATGGGCGCACTCGCGGTGTACTACTACCGTCGCGACGACCCGGCAGGCGAAGTCGCCTACGCCACGACAGGCATCCCTATCGTCGGAGCGCTCGTCTCCGGCGGGATGCTGGTCGTCATCATCGAGTTGATACGCGTCGTCGAACTGTTCGCACTGGCGGTGGCAACGGCAGCCAGCATCGCCGCAATCAGTGCCCACGGGCGACTCCGCCCGAAAGCCGCTCTCGAACGGCTCGGGGTTATCATCCTCTCTCCGACGATGGCCATCTTCGGACTGCCACCCGCAGAGCTCAACACCGTCTTCAAATGGGTGACGACACAGCTGGGTCAGGGGTACATCTTCACTATCCGCGTGACGAGCCTTCGAGAACTCATCGCGATGACACCAGTGTTGCCCGCGGACTGGCTGTTGCTCATCCTGACGCTGACTGTGCCAGTCGCCGGACTGTTCGGCCTGTTCGTGGGTCGTCGTCGGGAGAGTCAACGTGACGGACTTGTCTTCGTCGGCGCGTCGGTCGCTGTTGCTGGGGTGGGATTCCTCCTCGGCCCGATGGTCGGACTTGGTGCCGAGGGATGGGTCATCGTGACTACGTTCACGCTCCCGCCGCTTGCCTTCTACGCGGAAGGCGTCCTCCGGCGCGACGAGGGGACGCCAGGGCTACTCTTCCCGGTCGTCGTGGTCGTCGGCATCCTCGCCGGGGCGTTTCTCGTCAGACAACTCGGCTACGCACCACAAACCCCCTGGTTAGACTTTGGCTTCCTGCAGAACGTCTCTTCCCGGACGCCTGCTGACGCCGGTATCTACCCCGCACTCGTTGGGTCAGTGATGATGATGGTCGTCATCATCGTCGCAACCTTCCCCATCGGCGTCGGTGCGGCCATCTACCTCGAAGAGTACGCCCCCTCGACAGGACTGGTCGGGAAGTTCGTCACACTCATCGAAATCAACATCGGCAATCTCGCGGGCGTTCCATCGGTCGTCTACGGCCTGCTCGCGCTTGCACTCTTTATCCGGTTTATCGAGTTCCCGACCGGTTCTGTCATCGTCGGCGCGCTCGCGGTTGGTCTGCTCATTCTCCCTATCGTCATCATCTCCGCACAGGAGGCTATCCGCGCGGTTCCCGATTCACACCGTCAGGCGTCCTACGGCATGGGCGCGACGCGGTGGCAAACGACCCGCAACGTCGTTCTCCCACAGGCGTTGCCAGGTATCCTCACCGGCACGATTCTGGCGCTGGGCCGGGCAATCGGGGAAACTGCACCGTTGCTGATGGTCGGGCTGGCCGCCTCTGTGCGGCTGGCACCCAACGGCTTTTTCGACCTCGGTGCGGCGATGCCACGCCAGATATTCACGTGGTCGACTGAGCTCGACGCGGCGTTTCGACACGGCGTCCTCGCTGCCGGTGTCGTCACACTCGTTGCGGTGTTGCTCGTAATGAACGCTACGGCCATCGTCATCCGAAACAAGTACCAGCGGAAATCCTAATCCATGACAGACGAACAACCACGAACGGACGGCGGCACCGACCCACAGCCAACAGCAGAGACTGCGGCCTCACCCGACCCGAGTGGTGAACCGCTGGTCGAGTCCAGTATCGATGTCGAACGGGAATCAGAGACCACAGGGTCGTCCCGTTCGGTCATCGAGTCCCGAAATCTCGACGTGTACTACGACGACGTGCAGGCACTCGATAACGTTTCGATGGAGATTCCGGCCAAACAGGTCACTGCGATGATCGGCCCCTCGGGCTGTGGCAAGTCCACCTTCCTGCGGTGTATCAACCGCATGAACGACCTCATCGACGCCGCCCACGTCGAGGGTGAACTCTTCTTCGATAACAAGAACGTCTACGACAAGGATGTCGACCCGGTTGCGCTCCGCCGACAGATTGGGATGGTCTTCCAGCATCCCAACCCCTTCCCCAAGAGCATCTACGACAACGTCGCCTACGGCCTGCGCATCCAGAACGACGACGACAATCTCGACGAAAAGGTTGAGACAGCTCTCAAACGAGCGGCGCTGTGGGACGAAGTCTCCGACCAACTCGACAAGAGTGCTCTCGACCTCTCCGGCGGCCAACAACAGCGGCTCTGTATCGCCCGCGCGATCGCCGTCGACCCCGACGTTATCCTGATGGACGAGCCCGCCACCTCGAAAATCGAAGACCTCATCGAGGAACTCGCCGAGGACTACACGGTGGTTATCGTCACACACAATATGCAACAGGCCGCACGCATTTCGGACAAGACGGCCGTATTCCTCACTGGCGGTGAACTGGTCGAGTTCGGGGAAACAGAATCGATATTCGAGAATCCGGAGAGTCAGCGCGTCGAAGATTACATCACTGGCAAGTTCGGGTGACTGGCGTCACTCCGGGCACTCGATTTCTCGTGTCGATTCGAGGAACTGCTCGACACGCTCGTCGCCGGTGTACCGCACCATTTTGGCCTGCTCGTCGTACTCGATGATGCCAGCGGCGGCAATCTGTGGGAGATGCGCGTGCGTCAGTTTGGTCAACACGGTTTCGATGTCGTCCGTGGTCTCCTCCAGCAACGCAACTTTCTGTGCGAGGTCGACGACAAACAGTTCGCGATTGCTGGACTCCGAAAGCACATACAACACTGCACGGCGACGGTGGTCGGACAGCAGTGTGAGAACTGAATCGAGCGAACAATCCAGATCTATCGCCCCGTCGACGGTTTCAGAGCCTTGGCTCCGGAGGAAGTCGGCGCTGGACATTTGGATACCTATTGTAATGTTTCCGAGGCCAATACTTATTGATTGTGGCTGCGGGCGCTCACGGCAATTCTGGAACGAAACTCCGGAACCGCCGGTGTCTCACGACGTATCGCCGTGCAGAATGTCACAACTCGCGTGTCGCGGGCCCGAGTGACGTGCATACGACAAAAATACAAACTAGTACATACCGCTCTGTATCTGAATATACTAGAATAGAGACGTATCCCCCGTCTATAGTACCCTGTCCGGATATTATAAACGAGTTTTATTATCTATCGTCCAGTTACAGGCGATGACGCGAGACAGGCGTCTTGACGGCGTATCGCGACGTAAGTTCCTCGTCGGTACCGGTGCAGCAGGTGCACTGGCACTCGCGGGGTGTACGCAGGACACCGAGGACGGCGGCGACGGTGGCTCCGATGGCTCCGACGGCGGCGACGACGGCTCCGACGGCTCTGACGGCGGCTCCGACGGCTCCGACGGCTCCGACGGAGGTTCCACGGATGGGAGCGACCAACTTTCCGGACAGGTCATCATCAAAGGGAGCAGCACGGTGTTCCCGATTTCAGACTCCTTCGCAGAAGAGTTCATCAATCAAAACCCCGAAGTGAACGTCACCGTCGACTCGACTGGCAGTGGCGGCGGGTTCAAGAACCACTTCTGCCCCGGTGAGTCCGACCTGAACGGTGCCTCCCGCCCAATCAAAGAAAGCGAAAAACAGCAGTGTGCAGACAACGACGTTGAGCCCATCGAGTTCCGGATAGCCGGTGACGCGCTCACGATGGCCGTCAACAACGACGCCGACTGGGTCGATTGCGTCACTCCCGACGAGATGTCCCAGATCTGGCGCGAAGACGGCGCACAAATGTGGTCAGACGTTCGCGACGACTGGCCCGACCAGGAGTTCGACCTCTATGGCCCCGCCAGTACCTCCGGTACCTTCGACTGGTTCAACAACAACATCGTCGGCGAAGACCGCAACCACACGGCCCAGCACCAGCCAACCGAGGAAGACGAGACCATCGTCAGCGGGATTCGTGATAACCCCAACGCGATGGGCTATTTCGGCTATGCCTATTACAATTCCAACACAGACCTCGTCAAGGCCCTCGAAGTCGACGGTGGCGACGGCTGTACTCCGCCGAGTCTGGCAAACGCCAAAGACGGCTCCTACCCGATGGCTCGGCCACTGTTCATCTACGTCGCCAAATCGGCCCTCCAGCGCGAGGCAGTCTACGAGTTCATGAAGTTCTACCTCAAGCGGGCAGAGACTGACAACGTCTCAGAGATTGGCTACGTCCCGTCCAGCAAGGAGCTCCGGGACAACAACCTCGAAAAGCTCGACGAGGCAGCAGGCCGGTAACCGCGCGCTGTCTTGTTCGACGACGCATCCCCGCCAAAACGAGCCAGGAGATGCAGCACACCTTCGGACGCATCGACGACCACTCCGTCAGCGGAGCCGCGCGTACATTCTATATAGTGACGACAACGGCAATTGAGGCGGGTGAGGTCTTGTCCCGAACACAACCTATATTGGTCGGCGCGGCACACCCACGTTCATGCCACGAGAGGAATATCAAGAGCAGTTAGAGAGTTTACGCGAGGAGGTGCTCTATATGAGCGAAGTCGTCCTGGAGCGACTTCGTACCGGACTGGACGCACTCGACCGCAAAGACGAAGACCTGGCCTGGGAGGTCATCGAAGGCGACCACGAGGTCAACGAACTCTATCTCGGTCTCGAACAGAACTGCATCGACCTGCTTGCGCTTCAACAGCCCGTCGCTGGCGACCTCCGGTTCGTCGCCGCGTCGTTCAAGATTATCACCGACCTCGAACGTATCGGTGACCTCGCAACCAACCTCGGCGACTACACCCTCGAAGCCGAACAAGACCTCTTTCCCGATGTCGATATCCAGTCTATCGGTGCGGAAACCATCGAGATGGTCGAGCGGTCGATGGATGCCTACGCCGCGGAGGACGCCGATGCCTGCTACGTGATTGCCGAGGACGACGACGCACTCGACGAACACTGCGAGCGTGCATCGGAGACGGTCGCCCGGGAACTCATCGAACGGGAGGATATCACCGGAGAGGACGAAATCGAACAGGTGATGCAGGACGTCTACCGACTGTTGCTGACGATTCGTGACCTCGAACGGGTCGGCGACCACGCGGTCAACATCGCCGCGCGCACCCTCTATATGGTCGAAAACGACGACGACCTGCTTTACTAGAGTGTGACCGCGTTTTGACCCGTGAGCGTGTCGGGAACGGTCAAGAAGACTTCCGTCTCGCCGCCGGATTGTGTGACAAATTTCAGAGTGGCCTGCTCACCGGTCTCTAATGCAGTTATCCCACCTGAGTCGACGCCAGAGACCGTGTCGCGCTCGCCGATGTCGAAGGTGAGTCGTGCTCTGTCTGCCTCATCGTTGAGCACGCCCTCGTCTTGAATCGAACTGTCGTCGTCTTTGATTGTGTCGACACCGAAATTGCCGCTTGCTCCGCCGCTGCTGTTCGCATTGGCGTTGATAAGGTCGTACACACCATCCGAGTCGACCCACTGGACGGTGACGGTTCGCAGGTCGATGTCGGCGGAACCGGGCGCTTTCTTCACCGTCGCTCGAACCGTGCTAATCGAGTCATCTTCGATGTCTGTCCCGACCGTATTCACGACCTGTAGCCGGTCAGTCACCTGTTGGGTCGAGCGTTGCCCGGTCTCTTCGGCGCTGGACTGGAGGAACCCAGCGGTGTTTATCAACACGCCAGCAAAGACGAACAACACCGGACTGTTGCGGGCGAATACGGTCGGTGATGCGGCGTAGCTGACGGTGACTGTCGACCCGTCCGTCGAAACCTCTGCCTCGTTGAGGTAGGTCAACATCCCATCTATCATGAACCGCTCTGCCTGACCAGACCCACCAGTCGACTGTGACTGCATCTGCTGGAGACGACTGCTGGCGAGTTGTCGACCGCCTTCGAGAACGCTCTGGACATCACTTGCCCCCTCTGAGGAGTCGGTCAGCAGTGAGATGTCCATCACGCGATTCGAGCCATCCGCGTACACCGAAGTCGAAGCGTGCGTGACGCCGTCGAGGGCGCTGACGTCTACCTGTCCAGACTGGACGGAGTCGAAGGCGTCGTCGGGGACGGCTCCCGCGAGACGACCCATCCCACG
>CAZFOF010000104.1:0-7199 GCA_964520265.1 uncultured Halobacteriales archaeon
GCCGCCCTCGAGCTGGCGGAACTCGTCGGTGGGTGCATCGAGCGTGCGCACGCGCACGGGTCGTGGATAGAACTCCTCGGCGACGCCGCGTGCCCCCTCGACAATCTGGTCGACGTACTCGTCGACACCGTGGTCGTCGATGTAGCGCTCGGGCGTCTTGCCAAGCGAGGTGATCATGTGCTCGATACGCAGGAGTCCAACGCCGTCTGCGCCGGTGGCGGCCGCACGCTCGGCAGCATCCGGAATGGAGACGTTGACTTTCACTTCGGTTGCGGTCATTGGCTTGACTGGCGTGTCGGGGCGAATCTCTTCGACAGCATCGTGGTCTTCGTCCTGTTCGGTACCTGTCTCGACGGTTCCCTTCTCGCCGTCGATGGTGACGACACGGCCGTCGGAGAGTTGTTCGGTTGCAGTTTCCGCACCGACGACGGCGGGGACGCCCAGTTCACGCGAGACGATAGCCGCGTGCGAGGTCATTCCACCCTCGTCGGTGATAAGCCCTGAGGCGCGTTTCATCGCCGGTACCATATCGGGTGTGGTCATCTCGGCGATGATGATGTCGCCCTCGCTGACTTTGTCGAGTTCGTCGAGTTTGCCGACGATACTGACCTCACCGGAGGCACGGCCGGGACTGGCACCCAGTCCCGAGAGGACGAGTTCGTCGTCGTCGTCGCTGCGTTGCTCGGAGAGGCCGCCGTCGGCGACGCCACCTTCGCTTGTACCCTCGCTGATTGTCGTGATGGGGCGTGACTGGAGAATATAGACATCGCCGTCGTAGATTGCCCACTCCACGTCCTGTGGTTCGCCGTAGTAGCCCTCGATTTCCTCACCCAGGTCGAGGAGATTGTCGAGTTCGTCGTCGGAGAGGACACGTTCGCCGCGTTTCTCTTCGGGAACCTCCCGTTCGACCGTCTCGCCGGTCTCCTCGTCGCGGACGTGCATGACCTTCTTCTGTGCGACGGCCTCGGTCTTCAGTTCGCCGTTCGTACGGTCGATGACGTAGTTGTCGGGCGTGACCGCTCCGGAGACAACCGCCTCACCGAGACCCCACGCGGCCTCGATAGTGACGACCGGTGCACCCGTCGAGGGGTGACTCGTGAACATCACACCGGACTTCTCGGCGTCGACCATCTCCTGGACGACCACGGCGATGTCGACGGTCGTGTCGTCGAAACCCTGCTCCTGGCGGTAGTAAATCGCTCGCTGGGTGAAAAGCGACGCCCAGCACTCGCGTACCTTATCGAGCAAGTCCTCACGTGTGATGTTGAGGAACGTCTCCTGCTGGCCGGCGAACGAAGCGTCTGGCAGGTCTTCGGCAGTCGCCGACGAGCGAACGGCGACAGAGGCGTTGTCACCGATTCGGTCGTACGCCTCGATGATTCCCTCGCGTTGCTTGTCGGGAATCGGTGTTTCGAGGATGAGTTCCTGTGCGCGCTCTGCCGCATCGGCGAGCGCACCCGAGTCGTCGGAGTCCACATCGACGATATCGAACAGTTCCTCGTCGATGTCGGTCTCTTCGATAAACGAGCGGTACGTGCCTGCGGTGACGATAAACGCCGGGGGGACAGGGAGATCCGCTGACGTCATCTCCCCGAGGGACGCGGCCTTCCCGCCGACTGACTCCAAGTCATCGGAGCGGACATCGTCCAGCCAGAGTACAGCCATTACCAATAGCCTATCGAACGAGGATAAAGAAGCTTCTGGGTTGTTTGCGACAGTGTTGGCCCGTGTCTCGGGCAATTCTTGCCAGCAGAGAATGTCATCTCACACGGTGTCGGTAATTCCCATCCGGTGGGAAAGCGCTCTTCTGTTTAATAAGGGCAGCATCATAGGTACACTTGCAAGGGGGAAGTAACAATGGCAACTACACAAAGCAACAGATTCGCCGGTCTCGAGGTCACTGAGACCCTCACCGGCGACTGGCAACGGGCCTGGATAGCATTACTGCGCGTACTCGTCGGATGGTGGTTCTTCCACGCCGGCTTCACGAAAATCCTGTCTGATGGGCTCAACTTCACGTTCGGTCCCATGTATCTCAAGGGAATGACAGGTACCGTCCTGGGACCGCTACCGGTCTGGATGGGGGAGAACCTCGCCTGGCTCATCAAGCCCGGCGTGCCGCTGTTCGAGACGCTCATCGGTCTCGCGCTCATCCTGGGCGTGTTCACCCGACTGGCGTCCGTCGGTGGGGTGTTCTTCATGACCCTGTTCTGGGTCGGCAACGCCGGCTTCGCACACGGCATGGTCAACGGCGACTTCATGGGTCTGCTGTTGTTCCTGACGATGATCGTCTTCGCCGCGGGCCGGTACTGGGGACTGGACGCCATCCTCGAACAGACGGCGTTCGTCAAGAAGTACCCGCGGTTGCGATACCTGCTCGGCTAACGAGGTGACAAAATATGCAATTCAAAGACATGGACACAATCGACAAGGCGGCAGTCATCGTCAGCAGCGGGCTGATGTTCCTGGGTGTCGTCGTGCTCGGACTAATCGAGACTCTCGTGGGGCGACCATACGTTCCCACGACAGTCGAAGAAACGAACCAAGCGGGAGAGGTTGTCGCGACCTACGTGCCAACCATCCCCCCGAACCTCAGAGTCGGGCTCGTCGTCGCCGGCATCGTCGTGCTGATGGTCTACGGCCTGTACAGAATGGCTCAGCCAGGCGAAGAGACCGAAGAAGCAGCGGACGTTGACACGGCTGCCGACTGATGCTGTCGGTCGGCGCGTAAACAATTCCTTCGTTTACACTTCGATAATATCGTCATCGTCAGCCGCAGGCACAACAATCGTGCCATCGACCGTCGTTACCGCATGACCACCGACACGACAGCCGTCGCCGACATCGACGTGGACACGACCCGGTCGGTCGATGAACTGTCCCTGTTCGACGCTGGTCGTCGCCGTCTCGATGATACCGCGCTCGAACAGTTGTGAGACCAGTCCGCCAGCGACTTCCGGCAGCGCCGGCAGTTCCATGCCGACCGTCCGGGTTCCGAGACGCGTCGTCGGGGAGGCAAACGCACGGACGTGTGCCGCCGTGTCGGCTGCAAGCGTATCGAACGTAAAGAGACAGACAGCGTCGACGCCGGCCGTGGCGAGAAGGTCGTCGACTCGTCCCGGAACTGGCGTCGCATTGCTGACGTGTTCGAGGAAGTTCACCGGCGCGGCGAGGACGTCCAGCCCGGCCGAGAACAGCAACGGCGGGAGATCGGCACCCACGTCACGGAGTGCAGCAACGTCGATACCCAGCGCGTCGGCGATGGTGGTCGCGTCGACAGTGCTCTCTGAGACTGTCGGCCTGGTCGCTTCGACCCAGACGCCGCCATCGCTGGCGACCTCGACGCCGACACCACCGGCGGCCGTCGACAGCGCGTGGTCGCCCACAGCGCGCTCGTCGCGTTCGTGCTGGACGGCCACCGCACCGATAGTCGCGGCTGGATGGTGGTCGAGTACACCCGTCGGGCCGACAACACGGAGACTGTCACCATCGGCGACGGCCGTCGGTGCTGCGAGTTCTGTTGCCACGGCCTGTAGCTGGTCGTCTGTGAGGTCGGTAGCGTCAGGGAGATACCCCACAGGAACGCCACCGGTCGGCTCGGGGGCACACACGTCGACGACGAATACCTCTCGCGTGTCCATACCCAGTGGGTGTGGGGCGACCACATGAAAGCGTCGGGAGCTTTTCCCGACAGCGTCCGTTTGCTAACGTATGCCAGCCGACGAGAGCGTCCGACTGTCGAGTTCGCACACCGAGATGACCGAGCTTCTGATGCCCGACGACACCAACTTCTTCGAGCGCGCGCTCGGGGGTGCCATCCTCCACTGGATGGACATCTGCGGGGCAATCTCGGCGATGCGCTTTGCCAACAGTGGGTGTGTCACGGCCTCGATGGACCACGTCGATTTCATCTCGCCAATCAGACTCGGTGAGGTCGTCGTCCTCCAGGCCTACGTCTTCGACAGCGGAGAGACGAGCATCGAGGTCAAAGTCGACGTGCGCGCAGAGGAGCCACGCACCGGCGAATCCCGCGAGACCACCACCTCCTTTCTCACCTTCGTCGCCGTCGACGAGGAGGGAACACCTCGACCGGTGCCGGACGTCCGCTGTGAGAGCGATGCCGAACAGAAACACCGTGAGGCCGCCTTCGAGAAGCGATTCGAGCAGATGCAGTCACTCCAGGAGCGAATGGACGTAGATGCGCAGGAGTGAGTGACGACTGTGGGCCGTCGAGTGTGAGACCACACAGCGGTTGCTGTGTGGAAAAAGTGTATGGCCACCGACCCAACGTGGGTCGGCGGGTGGCAGACCTCTCAAAACCAGGTCGGTGTCAGCCGCGAGGCCGACGCGTTACAGTGAGGGGGTGGGTACCGGATGTACACCAAGTACAGACGGTCGGATTGCGGTTCGTATCGTGGAGTGTTGGGTGGCAGGTCGTGTCATCGTCTCCTCCCTCGTCACTCCTGGATTCGGTGGCTCAGGACGCACTCCCTGAAGTCCTCGTCGGGGAATCCGCCGTCGGCAACCATCTCGTCTGTCTGTTCTGTCGCAGTCATTGGAACCATCGGTGCACCGGTGTTCTCGGCGTCTGTGAAGTTGGTGTACATGATTTCTCCGGAACCCTCATGGTCTGTCATGAAGGTTGTACCAGACACGAGTGGCGGGGTGCATATTAATGTAATGGTTTATCACCATAGTTTCCGGAACCGTCACAACTCCCAGTAGTCGACGTCGGCATCGAGTGGATAGTACCCCTCGAAAGTACGTTCCTCGCGGCCGCCCGGCGGCGACCCGACGTAGACGCCGAACTTCTCCATCTCCGGGTAAATCGTCACGTCCGGTTCGTGCATCGTCGAGACCATCAGATATCGCAGCACCTCGTCGCCGTCGTTGACGAGCTGGTGACCGCCGCTCTCGTCGGCCGGCAATGCCACAAACGTCCCGGCAGTCAGATCGTGCTCTGTCTCGTCGCCACGGAGCAAGCCGGTGCCCGAGAGGACGTAGACAGCCTCCTCGTTTGCGGTGTGGTAATGGTAGGGCCAGGAGCGGTCACCCGGGTCGAGTTCGTAGAGACTACACCCCAGTTGGGTCGCGTCCGTCGCATTCGAGAGTTCCTTCCGGCGAAATGCTGAGTCGCCCTCGTCGTACTCTGTCCACGGCAGGTCGGTTTCAGTGACCTTCGACATACCAGTGATGAGTACGTGTAGCGTGTTAACTATCAGTGTGCCATCGTCAACCATAGCCACACGGAAACCGCACAACTTCGAAGAGGTTGTGTAGCCACACGAGTAGCCATCCAGTGTGTCGCTGGTTTCCATCTTTGCGACGGCGATTCTCCCGATTGTCGCCATCGCCGCGACCGGATTCGTCCTCGGGAGGACGCGCGACGTCGACGCGGGGTCGCTGAATACGGTCACGGTCTACGTCCTCGTCCCGGCACTCGTCTTTCACACGCTGGCGACGACCGAACTCGCCGGGGAGACGCTGTTCAGTATCGCCGTTGGCGTGTTCCTCTTCACGGGCGTCATGGCAGTACTCGCACAGGGGACGGGCAGTATGGTGGGCAGTAGCGAACCCATCCTCGGAACGTTCGTCCTCGTCAGCGTCTTCTCGAACGCCGGCAACTACGGCATCCCCGTCTCGGAGTTCGCCTTCGGGTCGCTCGGGCGCTCGACGGCAGTCGTCTACATCGTCGCCCAGTCCGTCGCAATGTACACGCTCGGCGTCTATCTCGCAGCGCGCGGCCAGGACAGCGACTGGCGTGCGGGAATGCGTGCCATCTTCGCCATTCCACTGATTTACACAGTCGTCCTCGCACTGGCTGGGCGGGGGCTCGGAGTCATCCCTCCGACCGACACCGCCCTCATGGAGACGCTGAAACTCGTCGGCGACTCCGCCATCCCGGTCATGCTGTTGATTCTGGGCATCGAACTCGCAAAGACGGACTACAGCGCTGCCGCAGTGCAGGTCACGCCCGCCGTCGGCCTGAAGATGCTCGTCGCGCCGCTGGTCGCCGTCGGCGTCGCAACCGTCGTCGGCTTCCAGAACCAGACCGTCGCACGCGTGTTCGTCCTCGAATGTGCGATGCCCGCCGCCGTGACGACGCTCATCCTCACCGGAGAGTTCGCCAGTTCGACCGGCGAAACCCCGACTGCGACCGAGTACGCGAGCACCGCAATCTTCCTCTCGACGGTGGTGTCGATACCGCTGTTGACGGGGCTTATCGCCCTCCTGCAGTCCGGGCTCGTCCTCTGAGACGGACTGCTGTACGTCAGTACCGGACTGACCGCACGAACGCGTGTCGTCCCGGAACACAGGGACAGCACCCCGTATGAAACATACGCGAACTTACTGAAATGTCGTTCAGAGAACGCTCATGTGGGATGCCGACGATACACTGTCTATGGTCTGGGGTCGAATCGACGAGCGCACGGCCGACCTGCTGGGAAACGTCGGGTTCCGTCGACTGTATGCAGGCCACGCGGTGAGCGAGGTCGGTGACGAACTCTACTTCGTCGCGGCGATGTGGCTCGTCTACTCGCTGTCGGGGTCGAGTGCGCTCACCGGCCTCGCGGGGTTTCTCGCCCGCGCACCGGGAGCAATCGGCTTCCTCTTTGGGCCGCTCGTCGACCGTGCCTCGCTGGGTCGTCTCCTCGTTCGCTCGGAACTCGGACAGGCTGCCCTCGTGCTCGTCGTCCCCGTCGCGGCCACACTGGACGCGCTGACCGTCCCCGTCGTGCTCGCAGTGATACCGCTGCTGGCGACGCTCAAGCGCATCTCCGGGCCGGCACAGAACGCCGCAATTCCCCGGCTGGTCGCAGACGAGAATCTGGTTCGGGCGAACTCACTGGCCGCCACCAGCGACAGGGCACTCGGCGCAGCGGCACGGGCCGGCGGCGGTGCCGTCATCGCTCTGGTCGGTGCCGTCTCGCTTTTCGTCATCAACGCTGTCACGTTCCTCCTCGCGGCGCTTGCATTCGCCGCTATCGCCGTGCCCACGACCGAGAAGGGTGGCTCACGTCCCTCGGCCCGCGAGTACGTCGAAGACATCACAGCGGGCATCGACATCGTCCGTGACTCTGCGATTGTGCACATGGTCACGGGCGCAGCGCTCGCGGGGTTCTTCATGGGGATGACGACCGCCGTCCTCCCCGCGTTTGCCGCCAGCATCGGCGGCGCGTCGACCTACGGACTGTTGC
>CAZFOF010000105.1:0-7115 GCA_964520265.1 uncultured Halobacteriales archaeon
GAGTATGAATAGCGCTTCTGGGCAACTCGAGCGAGTAGGTGTCGAACTCCTGGGGGTACTCTCGCGTGCCGGATCCGACACTGTTGAGGTGGATGGTCAACGTGACCGAACTCGGGAGTTCGTCGACGTTCTGCAGGTCGGTCAGGTCGAATACGACGGTGGCGTTGTCTCCCGCCACCAGATCCGGCTCGGCCTGCGTGTAGACGTTGTTCTCGGTATCGGGGTTATCGATGGTCGTCTGCTCGACTTTCTGGACGACCCTGGCGTTGGAGACTCGAACGTGGGAGTCAGGATCTGACGTGTCGACGCTTCCACCGCTCCCGCCGCAGTCGAGCAACGCGCCCTCTTCACTCGTCTCGTCCCCGAACTTCCTTGGGAACGCCAACATCGAGACAGACGAACCGACGCATACACCTCCGCGGCCTCTATTATCTTTCGCTCACCCACACAGTCGGAAACATCTCTTCTGGTTTGAAGTAGATATCTGGCGTACCCGTTCGCATGAGCGAACAGACAGCCAGCCAGCACCAGCCTGAACAGGGTGGCGAGAATGCCCTCGCAATCGAAACCGACGGGCTGACCAAACGCTATGGAGATGTGCTAGCAGTCGACAGTCTCAATTTGACGATTCCAGGCGGAACGGTGTACGGCTTTCTCGGGCCGAACGGGTCGGGAAAGACGACGACGATGCGGATGCTGACGACGCTCGCGCGACCCTCCGAGGGGGCTGCGCGCATCGTCGGTGTCGATATCGCCGACCGTGACAGCCTCATCGACCATATCGGCTACCTCCCGGAAGACCCGCCGCTTTTCGACGAACTCACCGGCCGCGAGCAGTTGCGTCACGTTGCCGCACTCCACGATATCGCAGCCGACACGGCGGAGCAACGCATCGACGAGTACCTGCAACGGTTCGACCTCGAAGATGCCGCCGACCGACGCCAGAAGGAGTATTCGACGGGGATGCGCAAGAAAATCGGCCTCATTCAGACCGTCATCCACGAGCCGACAGTCCTCTTTCTGGACGAGCCGACATCGGGTCTCGACCCGCGTGCAGCCCGAACGGTCAAAGACCTCATCGCCGACCTCGCTGCGGCGGAAACGACCATCTTCCTCTCCACGCATATCCTCTCTGTCGTCGACGAACTCGCCGATACGGTGGGTGTGCTGAACGACGGGCGACTGGTCGCTGAGGGGTCGCCGACAGAGCTGAAACACCGGGCCGAAAGCGGCGAGAGTAGCAGTCTCGAAGACGCCTTCCTCTCGGTGACTGCCGACCACACCGAGGAGGAACTCACAGAGAAACGCCAATGAGTCGTCTCGCACACGTTCGCAGGCTGGCCGCAATCGACGTGAGGCGGATGGTGCGCAAACACACCGAGCGCAATCGTGGGGTGGGGTCACTCGTCTCGACGGCGATGTTCGTGTTGCTGTTTGCAGTCACGACGCTGGCAGGCGGATACGGCGCGAAGCTTGCGGGCGAGGCACTCGTCGCTGGCAGTCTGAGCGATATCACGGCGAACGGAATCGTCCAGGCGCGCGGGCTCGTGGCTGTCCTCGGTCTGATTCTCACCGTCGTCATCGCCGTCCGTGCATTTGGCCAGCGCGGTACGCTGACCAACGCCGAGGGTGTGTTGAGTATCGTCCCGACACGGGAGGCGCTGGTGAGTGTGCTGGTTGCAGAATCAGCCTACGTCTTGCTGTGGCTTGCGGGGCCGATTCTCGGTGCCAGTGTCGGTCTCGCCGTCGGGACGGGCACGGTCTGGCCGGTGCTGTCTATCCCACTCGCCGTCGGAATGATTGGCGTGACCGGTGTCGCGGTTGGCTATCCACTGGGACTTGGACTGCGCCACGTCGTCACCCGGTTTGCCTTCGTGGCACGAAACAAGGGAGCGCTCATCGTCCTCGCGTTCGTCCTCTACTTCGCATTCGTCGTCTCGGGGTCACTGAACGCGACCATCGGCGCGCTGTTCGAGCCGTTACAGACCTCGCCGACCGGGTGGTTCGCTGACCTCCTGTTCCTCGGCGTGCCTGTCGTCGACGTCTCTCCGCTCCGGGCGGCCGGAGCCGTCGGCGTCCTCGCGGTGCTGGGTGTTCTCAGCGTGGTCGCCGGGACACGATTTGCGAACGCACACTGGTTTTCCGACCCGGCAGTTGCTGGCGACTCCGAACCCGAACCCGTCGAAGAGCGGTCAGAACCGGCCATCGAGCGCCGTCTCGAACCCTACGTCGGTCTGCCGACGGCGACACTCGTTGCTCTTGCGTGGCGACGGTCGATTCGCGCGCCCATCAAACTACTGTACGCCGCCTATCCGCTGTTTTTTGCAATCGGTGGTATCGCGGATATCGTCCAGACCGGAGAGGTTCCGTCGTCTCTCCCGGTTGCCACACTGATTTTCGTCACCTGGGCGGCAGGTGTGATCTTCACGCTGAACCCACTGGGTGACCAGGGTGCCGGCCTCCCGACCGCGCTGTTGAGCCGCGTCGACGGGAAACGCTTCGTCCGTGCACACCTGCTCGCCAGTCTGCTCGTCGCACTCCCGGTCGGTATCACGCTGACAGCCGCGGCCGCACTCGCAAGTCCCGTCGAGACGACGACGGCAGTTGCAGTCGTCCTCGCTGCGCCAGTGTTGATGGTCGTCTCCAGTGCATTGTCAATCGGTATCGGCATCGCGTTTCCCCGCTTCGAGGCGATCAGCATCGCCCGGTCGCTGAAGACAGTCATCCCGAGTACACTGGCGTTTATCCTCTTTTCTGCGCATCTCCTCGCCACCACCCTCTCGGCCGTGCTGGTCTACGACCGGCCTGCTCGCAGCGCGACTGCCGCGCTACTGAGCTGGGTGTTGCCCTTCGGTCTCAGCGTCGACGCCGGAACGGTGTACATCGCGTCCGGGATGGTGTTGGTTGCCCTCGCGCTCGCACCCATCGCCTCGTATCGATACGCCGTCAGGCGCTTCGATACCTACACCGTCTCCTGACGTCGCTGGCGGTGACAGACCGAGACGGTGGACGACAGCAACAATTCGAAGCGTCGCCACGTCGAGTTCAGAAGAACCCGAATACGTCGAGCGTCACAACGGACAGATAGAGCTGTCCCAATCCGGCGAGAATCATCACGACAGCGGCGAGACGGCGAATCTGTGTAGTTCGCGTGCCGACGATACCGGTGACGTCGACGCCGACGCCGACGAGCAGCGTCACACCGACCAGCGGGACGGTCACGCCAGCGGCGTAGACACCGAGGACGACGATAGCCTCCGCGAGCGACAGCGCCAGCGCCTGTGTCAGGACACCGACGAACAGCGGGACGACACAGCCCGCTGCCGCAAGTGCGTAGACGGCACCGAAGACGGCAAAGCCGGTCACAGAGGTTGGCCGTGCGGGCAACGAGACACGGAGTTCCGGCCACCAGCCCCACAGCGTCAGCAGGCCAAAGCCGACCAGCCCGACGCCGACGACCGGTTCGAACACCGGCAGCGCCGTCGTGACCGGCCGACCGACGGCGAGTACCAGCGCGGTGACCGCCGCGAGTGCACCGAGCGCACCGACTGCAGCAGCACCCGCAGCAGGGAGAAGTGCGGAGTCGCCGTCGCTCTCACGGAGGTAGTAGCCGACGTAGCCGGGCAACAGCGGGAACGCACACGGCGCGAAAAACGTCGCCACACCGGCACTGGCGGCAAAGGCAAACGCACCGGCAGTCGCCTCCGCCACGCTACACCACCGCGTCGAGTTCCGCGCGCAGCGTGGACGCGCCGGCGAGTCCGCCGTGGTCGTAGACGACCGCACCCGACCGGTCGGTGATAGCGATATAGGGAAGCCCGGTGGCGTCGAACGCACTCAGAAGGTCGCTCCCGGGGTCGAGTCCGACCGTCCACGCGCCGCCGTTTCGGTTCCACCACGTCGCGATATCCTCCCGTGTGAACGTCTCACTGGGACGCTCGTTGGTCACGGAGACAAACGAGACGCCGTCGTACTCCGTCGCCAGCGGGGCCAGGATGTCGAGTTGTTCGTCACACGGGCCACACCACGTCGCAAAGAGGTCGACGACGGTGACTGCGCCCGGCGTCGGAACGGTCGTCTCGCCACCAGCCGACCCGCGTGCGTCGAGTGTCTCGACGGTCAGCGGGAGCTGTCCAGTGGCGCGGTCGGTGCTTCCGGGGAGGCCACGCTGTGCGACCCAGAAACTCCCGCCAGTCAAGCCGACACCGGCGATGGCAGCGAGTGCCTGCCGTCGCTTCACGCGGTTCGCACCTCCCGCAGGTCGTCGAGCAGCCGCTGTTCGTCGGGTGATTTCGTCCGGTACGTGCGCTCGATGTACCCGTCAGCGTTGACGAGCATCGTCATCGCCGCGTGGTTGAACATATACATATCCATGTCCGGAGGCTCGGTTCGGTCGTAGTTGACACCGAACTGGTCGGTGACGACCGTCTTGGCACGGTCTTTCGAGGGCGGCCGGAGGAACTGCCAGTTGTCGGCGTCGAGTGCGACGTTCATCTCCGCGGCGTAGGTTCGCAAGCGCGAGGCGGTGTCTCTCTCGGGGTCAAACGTAATCGGGAACAGCGCGATATCCTCGGCGTAGCCGTTGTTCGAGGCGTGTGCCTGGATGTTCCGGAACGCCGAGATGAGTACCGGACAGACCGTCTGGCAATGACTGTAGAAAAACGTGAGCAACATCGGTCTGTCGGCCTCTCGCAGCGACACCTCGTCGCCGGGAACCGCCGGGAGCGACACGTCGGGGACGCGCTGTCCCCAGGCGGGGTAGGGGAGTTCCTCGCTGGTGAACTGTCTGTCGGGTTCCGAGAGGACGACAGACGAAGACGAGTCCTCAGAGCCGAGCACGCCGAGACAGCCAGCCAGTCCGCCGGCGACTGTGGCTGCACCGACCGACTGCAACAGCCTGCGTCGTTGCATATCTCCACGTTCGGCTGTGTACATTTGTGCTGTCTGGTACATCTCTCGAAAGAGTGTCCGGATACAAGCCATCCACCATCACAACGCACACCGAGACGGCAGCGTGGCGAACACTCTTGAGGCGTGTCTCCGAAGCGGAGATATGTCGAGTGCGGAGGCGCTGACAGAACCACACGTCCTCGCCCAGACGAAACGCCATCTCTTCCCGGGGACGGACGAGGACAGCTACGTCGTCGCCGATACACAGTTCGCACAGACGCGGTGGGTCGATGACCGCCCAATCGATACGGCGGTCAAAGAGACGCTGGCACCGTTCAACCACGTACAGGTCGGTTCGGGCTATCCCGACCTCGTAGGTGTGGGACACCTCGACAGCGACCTGCTCGCCGTCGACCGACTCGGCGAGGAACCGCCGCTCATCGCAATCGAGGCGAAAGGGGAGACCGAACACGACCGCACACACGTCGAACGCGGCATCGTCCAGGCCTACGACCGTCTCCACGAGGCAAACGTCGCCTACGTCAGCGCCCCCGTCGAGTCGGTCACACAGTCGGCACGGACACTCGCACGGGAACTCAACGTGGGCGTCCTCGGTGTCAGTGCCAGCGGCGAACTCCGCGTGCTCGAACGTCCCCGTGTCGTTGGGAACCGAACTGCCGACGAGGCGACGGCCATCCGTTTTCAGGCCAGCGCACAGGGGGTCGCCGAGAAGAGTTTCGGCCTCAACCATCCCAAAAACTACCTCGCAGTGCCGCTCGCTGTCCACCACGAACGCGACGCCGAGAGTCTCATCGAGGAGTACGTCGTCGGCGCGGTAGCCGACGCGTTTCGTGGCGCCGAGTTTCTCGGACTCGTCGACCAGCGTCGCGGGGAAACGCAACTGACAGCACTCGGTCGCGAAGTCGTCCGCTTCGGGTGTCGGGAGTACGCCTCGCTAGACGGGGCACTCGAAGCGTTCGAGCAGTGGCAGCGGTCACGAAAGCGGTTTATCGACGTTGCACCGCTGTGGGGCGAACTCACGCGACGCGTCGTGTACGCCTATCCGGCAACCCAGTTACTCGTCGAGGAACTCCAGCAGATGCACGCTGACGGTGTCGAGACGCCGTCGCTCGTCGACCTCGTGGAGTGGCTGCACGTCCAGCATCCGACGTTCACCGTGGAACTGTTCCTCCGCGGCGAGGACGACGTTCGGGAGCGCGCGCTGACCGGAGACGGGACACTCCGGTCGCACGTACTCGATGAGGGGAACGTCTATCACGCACCGACCGTCTTCCAGTTGAAGGCGATGCTCTATCATGCGGGGATTCTCACCGAGCGTGGTGCCGAACCGTCGAATCTCGACCCCCGCAACGACGAGTGGCGTCTGCGCGAGTCACTCGCGACCGGCATGCCGTAGAGTCGCGACTGCCGGCAGGGAGTTATGGCCGTCGCAGCCCAATGGAGAGTATGCGACAGCCGACCGTCGGCGGCCCGCCGGAGTACACGCTCGACGACCGCGACGTGCCGTGGGTGCTGGGCACGCAACTCACGCAACAGGCGGGGCCGCTGGCACGGGCCCAGTCTGGGAGTCGCGTGCTCATGATAGAGGCCCACGACTTCGCCCGGCGACTGCCGTACCATCACCACAAACTGACGCTGGTGTTCGCAGCGATGCGTCGCTTTCGCGACCGACTCCGCGAGGCTGGCTACGACGTGACCTACATCCAGACCGAGAGTTTCAGCGACGGCTTCGAGCAGTTTTTCGCAACGCACCCGGATGCGAGGCTGGTCGCGATGGAGTCACCGAGTTACGGTTCCGGCAGGCGGTTCGCCGAACTGGTCGCGGCGGCCGACGGTGACCTCCGTCTGGTGGCAAACGAACTGTTCGTGAGTACGCGCCAGGCGTTCGACGAGTGGGCCAACGGGGACGAGACGTTCAGACACGAGCAGTTCTACCGCAGGATGCGCCGGGAGTCCGGTGGGCGGCGAGTGGAACTACGACGAGGACAACCGCGAGTTCCCGCCAGCGGAGTGGGAGTCCCCGCCCGTGCCCAGCCACAACTACGACGCGGTGACAGCGGAGACAGCCGACTGGGTCGCCGCCGAGTTCGACACCTGGGGGAGCACCGAAGGGTTCTGCTGGCCGGTGACGCGCCGGCAGGCACGCGAGCAACTCGACCACTTCATCGACGAGCGACTGCCGGAGTTTGGCCCCTACCAGGACG
>CAZFOF010000106.1:0-7067 GCA_964520265.1 uncultured Halobacteriales archaeon
GGACGGAGTCGAAGGCGTCGTCGGGGACGGCTCCCGCGAGACGACCCATCCCACGCGTGTTCTCGTAGACGGATTCGAGCGACGCAGAGACACCGCTGTCGTCACCCTCCCGTACGTCGATAACATTCTTGACAGAGACCTCGTCTCCGATTGCGAAGGTGCCCTCCGAGAGTACAGCCGCCGGGCTTCCGGAGGCCGGGTCGTAGAGCGTGTACCCCTTGTAACTGTCCTCAGAAATCTGGGGGTCGGTACCGAACAATTCAGAGTCGGTGAATATCGACTCCGAGAAGTCGCTCCAGATGATGCTGGCACCCTCGTTTGCGTCCTCGGAGAGACGAGTGAATGCGAGGAACTCGTTGAGATTTCGGGGGTCAACACCGTTCTCGGTTTGAAACTCGTTCAGAAGGTCTTCGATAGTCGGCGGGTCGCTGTCCGTGCCGGACTGGGAGACGAACTCATCTGCAGTCTGGTTGATTCCCTCACGGAGTTGTGAATCTGAGAGGAATGCATCCACGTCGACGTATCCGATGCCGCCTGCCGTCGAGGGGACGTAGCCGACGCGTCCGCTGTCACCGCCAGAATCCGACGACCCGGTGCCGGGGATGCTGTCGGTACAGCCAGCGAGGCCGCCCGTCGCGGCCACGCCCAGCAGTGATGCACCGGTTTTGAGAAGACTTCGCCTGTTCGTGGAGGAGTCAAACGTCATCACCCCGACTATTCAGTGCCACCGATATAAAGTCAGTGGCCGTCACGTCTGTCGACTACCGCTCTGTCGCGGCGAGTCCAGTCTCGACGATGCGGAACTGGCCGGTGGTACCTGCCTCGCGTGCGTGGTGTTTCTCCAGCGTTGCCCGACGATTGCCGCCGCGAAAGCGGTCGAGACGGAGGATGACGCCCGACCAGTGGTTGAGCGTGTGCCCGCCGAGTGCGCGTGCCTGGTCGGAGTCGGGGTCTGTGAACACCTGATTGGTGAAGGCGACGGCGAGGTCGTGTTTGCGTGCCAGTGAGAGTAGATGAGTAATCTGGCGTGCGACCGCCCGGAGTGCTTCGCCTTCGGCCTGTTCGGTGCGTTCGAGCCGATAGAAGCCGGTCGCGCTGTCGAGGACGATCAAATCGACCTGCTCGGCGAACTCCTCGGCGTCCTGCACTGCTTCCTGCTGTTGCTCGAAGGAGAGAGCGTCGGTGATGATGATACGCGAGGCGAGGTCGTCGACCGTCTGATTCTCACGTGCGTGCCCGGACGCGAGTTGTTCGAGACGGTCGAGAGAGAGGCCCTCAGTGTCGATGTACAGCGCCGACTGGCCGTCAGCAGCGAGTTCCATCGCCGCCGAGAGGACGACGTTAGTCTTGCCGGCGGCAGGTGGGCCGTAAACCTGCGTCACTGCACCGCGTTCGAACCCACCACCGAGCAGGTCGTCGACCGCGTCACAGCCAGTCGGTATCGAGTCTGTCACGTGTCGGGGTTGGTGCGGACTCGCTTAAAAGACCTCGTCTCCCGCCGGCAAGCGTGGCAGGTGACGGCCAATCGCATCCACGACGGCGTCGACGTCGTCGAGAGATTCGCGGTCGAAATACAGCGGGAGTCGCCACGGGGCGGTTCGATGGACGACAAGCGCCTGGTCTGTAATCATGTAGCCGTCAAACTGTTCCCAGTCGTGAAGGTGTCGGCGACCAGGTGCCACGAGTTCGAGACCCGCCTTCGTCGCGCGGTAGTGACGCTCCTGTCCCCGCGACAGCGCGACAACTCCCATCGGCAAGAGAAACTGCCCACCATAACGGACGAGCGAGTGGTCGAAGAGAGCACCCAGCACAACCAACACGAGGGAGCAGGCGACGACGGCACCGCCGGCGATTTGCACACGTCGCTGGTGGTCTCGGGGCGCCGGTGCCCGCCACTCGGCGAAGATTTCGCTACGCTCGGTGACGGCTTTCGTATACCGCGTATCTGCCATAACCGCGAGGATGCCACCGGTTGCGAGGCTTCCAAATAGCACGAGGACGCTGAGGAGGATTGCCAGGTTAGGCGGTTCTCGTCCGAGGGAATAGAACCAGAGTGCGGCGACACCGACGACGGTTCCAGGAACGACGGCCGGCAGGAACCGACGGCGGGAGGCACCGAGTGCGACTGCTAATCCGTCCTGTCGGCGGACGAGGACAGTCCCGACGGTGGTGACCAGACAGCCACCGACGAGTCCAGCGATATACAGCGACGCGGTGTCTGTGAGTACTGATCTGGCAGCAAACAGCGTGACGGGTGCGACGACGAAACTCCCGTAGAGACCGCACACCAGCGCGAAGACGAGGTCGGTCTCGCCGGCATCCGATGGTAGGGAGGGCATCGGGGGAGAATACACTACAACGATCCAAAAGCGTACAGGTATGGGTCGTTGAGACGACCGGCAGTCCAGTCAGATGTGTCGTCAGTACTCAAAAGCCATGTGGCGGGCCAGGAGTGGGACGTTCGGTGTTGTCGGCGACGCGCACCGCAAGTACCGCGCCGAGGCCGGCAAGAAAGTCGACCACGATGCCGAACATGATGACGAGATTCCGCAGTTCCGGGTTCGTGCCCAGTGCCGCGCTACCGATTGCAACAATGGTGAGCAGCGAGAACAGACAGGCCAACAGGAGTCCACCGACTGAATCGGGTTCGAGCGGCCCGAGGAGGATACCGACCAGCACGAGGGCCGTCACGGCCGGGCCGAGTGCGAGCAAGACGAGCATCGCCACCTCGGTACCGACTGCAGAGGCGAGGATACCGAGAAACAAGAGGATGCCCAACAGCAGTTGGCCCTTCGCGTTCTGCCCAGTCGCCATTTCACGAAATTTGTGCAGCTATCGTCAAAAAACTACTGTCAGTGTGTCGGGGGAGATGTAAGTACGGCCGCAACGAACGCCCGTCTGTGATAGTCGTCGCCACCGAGGATTTCGAGGTCTACCACGACATCGTCACCGAACTGCGCGACCGTGGTGTCGAGTTCACCACCATCGAACCCGACGAGTCAGTGCCCGAGCGTGCAACGGTCGTTGTCACGGGAGCCGACGACGAAGTGTCGGTACCTGCAGACGTGACGGTCGTCACCGCAACCCCGGACGAGCCACGCAAAGCGGTCGAGGACGTGGTGGCGCTGCTTCGCGGTGGCGACGGACAGACCGTCGTCGGTATCGACCCCGGGGAGCGACCGGGTATCGCGGTGCTGGCAGGCGAGATGGTCGTGGCGACGTTCCAGGTACCGGCCGAACAGGCCGCCGATGTCGTCCGCGAGGAACTCGAAGATGCGACAGACCCGCTGGTTCGTATCGGCGACGGGGCACGACTGGTCGGGTCGCGTATCATCGACAGCCTCGACGTTCCCGTCGAACTCGTCGACGAAAGTGGGACGACCCCGTATCTCGGTGCCGGTGCACGCGGAATGGGTGACGTTCTCGCGGCAGTCAACATTGCTCGCATCGACGGCGAGCGTATCGAGAGCAGGGATATCGAGCCGACAGCGGGCGAACTCCAGCGCATCAAAGACCGCTCACGAGAGGAGAGCGAGGAGAATCGCGCCATCGACGAGACGCTCGCGCGGAAGGTGGCAGTCGGCGACCTGACGATTCGTGAAGCACTCGACGAACACGGCGATTCGACCTGAGAGAGCGGACTGTATCGGCTGTTCCTGAGTCCTACGGTTCGCCATCGAGCCACTGGTCGGCCCACACATGAATCTCGTCGAATGCCGAGAGGAGCGCCTCTCCCTTCGGGGTGAGCGAATAATAGACGGCAACCGGACTGTCCTCCTCGACCTGCCGTGTAACGTATTCCAGCTCCTCTAACTCATCGAGTACACGTGAGAGTGTCTGTGAGTTCGCATCTGTCGCACGCTTGAGTTCGTTGAACCGGAGTTCACCTTCGCGAAGGACGTGGATGACCGTCATCCGCCACCGGGAGCCGACCTCTTCGAGCGTTTTGATGACCGGGCACTCCCCGTATTTCTCTTCGAGATTGCGTTGTGATGACATCGGTGTGACCTGGTCATGCTAGCGTTCGCTGAGCTATATTAAGGTCATGCTTCCATACTAGGTATGAAAATGTGATCAGAGGGGTGAAGCGCACTTCCCTGTGGTATCGTGAGTGAACAACCGACAGATTACAGCAACACAATGGACGTACTACTCTACGGTGCGAGCGGACGAATCGGACAGCGAATCACGAACGAACTGCTCGAACGCGGTCACAGCGTGACCGGCGTCTCTCGAAGCGGGAACATAGACGGCATCGACGATTCGGGATTCGAAGCGGTCGCCGGGGATGCGACCGACGCAGACGAGATTGCAACACTCGCTGACGGCCACGATGCGGTCGCATCGGCACTCGGGCCGTCGGAGGGCGAGGATGTCGATGTCCTCTCCGAGATGGCAAACGCACTCATCGAGGGGCTCCGTGATGCGGGTGTCGACCGCCTCGTCTGGACGGGCGGCGCGGGCGGGCTCAACGTCGGGCCGGACACGACACTCATCGAAACCGACGAGTTCCCGGACGAACTCGTTCCGCTCGCGCAAGCACACATCGACGCCTTCCAGAACATCATCAGCGAGGTCGAAGACCTGCAGTGGTCGTACATCGCACCCCCGGCACTCATCGAGCCCGGTGAGCGAACAGGCGAGTATCGAACTGCGGAGGGACAACTCGTCGCGACAGACGACGGAGAGAGTTACATCTCGATGGAGGACTTCGCCGTCGCATTCGTCGACGAACTCGAAAGTGGAGACGCAGTACACACACAACTCGGCATCGGACACTGAACGGAAGACTGGGAAGCCTACTGCAGGTCGTCAGGCAGGACGTAGCGGCCGTCTTCCCGTGGAAAGGCAACCACGTCGACGACTGCGTCAGTGGGAATCGGGCCGTAGACGTGCGCGAATCCGCCGGTCGGCTGTTCTTCGTATTTGATGGTCGCGTCGATGCGGTCTGGATCGAGGACGAGCAGTTGGGGGTCGTTGGCGTCCGCGTAGTTGTACTGCGCGACCGAGACAATCTGTGCCGGCGTCGAGCAGTGGATGAACCCCTCGTCGTCGAGTGACGGTTCGCGGAACTGTTCGGCGTCGGCAAACTCCGCCCAGCGGTCACCCTCGACGATGTGGACGAGACGGGCAGCGTGGCCGTCGCGCACCGCCGTCTCGGCGCGGCGCATCACTTCCCGGAGTGACAGTCCAGTTTCCTGGGCCACCGCGAGTGCGTCATCGTACTCCGCGCTCAAATCGTAGGCCGTGCCCTCGTTGCTGGCCTGCTTGACCGCGACTGCGTATCTATTTCCTTCGTGAGAGAGTGTCGCGGTGCGTATCGTGCGGTCGGCAATCCAGCGGTGTCCGGCACCGTGTTCGCGGATGCCGAGGGTGCCGGTCTCCTCGGCGAGTCTGGCGGCGACCCGCTGTGCGTCCTCGGGTTTGACGATGACTTTCACCAGATGACCAGGCCGGGTCTTCTTCATCGTCAGTGGAACGATGGAAACGTCGAGTGCTCCCGCATCCGCCAGCGTCTCCTGGAGTCCGCCCAGTACCTCGGGCGCGGCATCGTCCAGATTCGTCTCCAGCACGGTGATGCTGTCCCGGGAGAGGTCACCGGTCGCTTCGCCGACGAGCGCCCGGAGGACGTTCGGGCGCGTCTCGAAGGAGTAGCCACCGGCACCGTAGCCGGAGGCCCCGACATCGAGGGCAGGGAGCGAGTCGACACCCGAGGCGACGTGGGCGAGGATAGCAGCGCCGGTCGGCGTCAGCAGTTCAGCGTCGACCGGGCCACCCTGGAGGTGCCAGTCGGCGCGTTCGGCAATCTCCACGACTGCCGGCGTCGGAACCGGATACGTTCCGTGAGACATCGACACCTCGCCGCCGCCGGTCGACAGCGGTGTGGTGACGACCCGGTCGACACCGATGTCGTCCAGCAGGAGACAGACGCCGACGATATCCGCGATAGCGTCGTCTGCACCGACCTCGTGGAAGTGTATCTCGGAGAGGTCGGCACCGTGGACGGCCGCCTCAGCCTCGCCGAGTATCTCGAAGATAGCGCGTGCGTCTGCACGGACGGCGTCCGGCAGGGACATCTCGTCGACGATACTCTGGACTTCCTCGTACGTTCGGTGTGGTCCCCGACCTTCAGCGTGGTCGTGGGAGTCGTGGCTGTGGTCGTTCGAGTCGTGGTCGTGCACATCGTCACCGTCCGCTGACAGCAGGACATCCACAGCGGTGGCACTGATACCGTGTTTCGTGGTCGTGGTGGTCTCGTATCGGACATCGAGTGCTGCTTCGACGGGGGACAGAACCCCAGGGTCACCGCCGGCGGCGAGGAGTGCGCCGAGGAGCATATCGCCGCTTGCACCCATCCGACCGTCGAGCGCGAGCGTTCGCATACACGAACACAGTTTGGCACAGACCAATACACTGACGCACCGGACTCGCGTCTGCGCCCTGGAGAGGTGAACCAAAAACCGATGCAGTCCGCTCAGGCCGAGCGCACGACGTGGATGTCGTACTCCGCGTCGCCGAGCACTTCACCGAAGGGCGTCTGCAAACGCTCTCCGGAGTCGTCACCGTCTGCACCGACGAACAGCACCGACGCGTCGAGATCGCGTGCAGTCTGGCGGACGCGTTCGGTCAAGCCGTCGTCCGGAGTGTACGCAGCTGAATCCGAGTAGTTTCGTTCGGCATCACCGGTCGTCTCCTCGATTTTCCGTCTGAGTTCCGCACTCGCCGTCTCGGCGGCGAAGTCCTCATCGGGTTCGATCCACTTCCGACGCTCCGCGTACTCTGTGCCGGTCGGAATGATACTAACCGCGACCACTTCTTCAGCCAGTGCCTGGCCGTGTTCGACGGCGCGGGCGAGGGCAGCCTCGGACGCCGACGACCCATCAAAGGGAACGAGAAAAACCATACACTGGACGTTCTAGGGGGAGGGTTATCAATCTAACCGGGATTGCGACGTGTGGCGAGAGAACGAAACAACGATGTACCTCTCGATTGCCCGGGTACACCGCCGGTAGCAAAAAGCATATCTCTGGCCGTCCACGAGTGTCAACACATCCCAGCCTACTATG
>CAZFOF010000107.1:0-2669 GCA_964520265.1 uncultured Halobacteriales archaeon
GTGCCACGTCGGCGGTACAGACCTCGTCGGAGTCACCCACTTCGAGGTCGATACCTGCCGTGCGAACCTGTGTCGCGAGGTCGTCGTTCCACTGGTGGTGGTCGTACCACGCGACGTGTTCGACGTGTTCGACGAGTGCATCCACGTCGGCGACGTCGTATTCGCTGTCGGGACAGAGGTCACAGATGTAGACAGTCGCGTCGGGTTCGGCGTACTCGCCAGCCCACTCGATGGCCTCGGCGAGTTCGTGTGGCCCGGTGGGGACGAGCGAGCCGGTGCCGTGAGCGAGACGAATCAACGCGGTACAGGCCAGTCCGTCGGCGTCGGGGTCTGCGATGACCACGACACCGGCATCTGTGAGGCGGTCGGCAGCCTCGCGTTCGGCCTGTTGTTCCTCGAAAGAGTCAGGGTGGAAAAAGCCCTCGCCGGGCAGTACGGATTTGCGCCCGAGCGAGAGCCGGTCGTCGTCAATGAGCCAGTCGTCCATACCCGACTACTGCGGGTCGGGTGATAAGAAGGCCGCGGTCGGGACAGGTCAGTGCTCGACTTCCTCGTCGGTGAGTTGGCGCACCGTCAAAACGGGAATCGGAGACTGGCGAACGATTGCTTCGGCGACGCTACCGAGGAGGAACGCATGGTCGCCGTGGCGACCGCGCGTGCCCGTGGCGATGACATCGGCGTCGTACTCCTCTGCGTAGTCGATTATTTCGCTGGCGGGGTCTCCCTCGCGGACAGCGGTGATGACATCCTGTCCGTCTGCCGATTCGACAGCGTGTTCCTCGACGTAGCTGAGTGCTTCGCCGCCAGCGGCATCGAGTGCGTCCTCCAGGTCTGTGCGAATCTCGGCGGGTGAAGCGTCGAGTTCGCCAGTATCGAGCACGTAGAGAGCGTGTACCGTGGCGTCGAAGCGGTCGGCGAAGTCGAGCGCGAGGCGGACAGCTCGCTGCGCGCTTTGCGAGCCGTCTGTGGCGATGACGACCGTCTCGAACATACACCAGATATCAGAGGCAGACTAAAAAAGACGACTGGTTCGGGCAGCACCGGCGGCTTTTTTGGCTTGCCGCTCAGATACCCGGACGATGGATATCGATATCGACCTCGTGCTCGCCCCGGTCGACGGCAGCGAGGAGGCAGAGCGCGGCGTCGAGTACGCGATTTCAATCGCACAACGCTACGATGCAGACCTGCATCTGCTGTACGTGCTCGACCAGCGTGTCGCGCGCGGCATCGAAACCGGTGACGTCTCCGCCCGGTCTGTCGCCGAGGAGCACCGAGCGTTTACCGGCCGCATCAGGAAGAGTGTCGACGATGTCGAACTCTCACACACGTCAGTCTCCGGCTTCTCCGACCGCCGACTCACGCAGACGCCGGGGAGTGTCATTCTCGATGCCGCAGAAGAACTCGACGCAGACTTCCTCGTCGTCCCGCGGGAGACACGAATCGACGCACCGGATGCGACACTCGGAAAAGCCGCGCTGTACGTCCTCGAATACGCGAGCCAGCCAGTGCTCTCGGCCTAGGCCAGACGGATGCCCATCTCGAGTTCGAAACTCTCGCTGTCGGTCGTCTCGAAGCCGACTTTCTCGTAGAGTCTGACTGCCGGGTCGTTCCAGCGCTCGACGGTCAGCCAGACCTTGTGGATACCCTCCTCTTGGCCCCAGCCAAGCAGTGAGCGAACCAGTTCGGTACCGATTCGTGCGCCCTGGTAGTCACGGAGGACGAAAATCGCGAGTTCGTACGAGCCGACGCCGTCGGGAACGAGCATCGCGTGACCGACGGCATCGGTTCCGTGGTAGGCAACAACGTTCAGACAGTCCTCCGCCACGAGGTTGCCGAGCCACTTGTCGATTTCCTCCTCGCGGGCGGGCGGAATGCCCTGGGCCCGGTCTTCGGGGTTGAAATCGACGTACATGTCCTGCAGGTCGTCGCGAGCGTCGTCTGCGCGCTTGACGGTAATCTCTCTGTCTTCGGCATCGGTGAATTCGACCGGCGGTGTCGGGAGGTCGTCGATGGGGGCGTCTGGGAATTCCGGAGTCATCGTATCAGAGTCACCGACGTACCCGCATTCAACAGGACGAACTCCGTCACGCGGTCGAGACGGATTTTGCCGAGCGGACTGCGATTACCGCCTGGCAGAACGATACGGTCGATATCTTCGCGTTCGGCGATTTCGACGAGTTGGCCCGGGTGTTCGCCGTCGAGTCGTCTGACGGACGCGTCGAAGTCGAGTTCGGCGAGTCTATCCCGAACCGCCGCATCGATATCCTCGAGCGACGACTCATCCTCGCTGTAGACGGCGACTGTCAGGTCGTCGTCGGTGACACGCGCACGCGAGACAACTGTCTCGAGTGCCCGCAAGCCGTCGTCGGTATCGCCGACGCCGAACAGGAGATGCATACCTGGGTGCAGGCCCGCCTGGGTCAAAAGTCTCCCGACCCGGAGGGGCTGCAGCGACAGTATTTTTCACACCGGGAACGCAGATGCTGGCATGACAGACGGGAGCGACGACACTGACGCCAAAGAGGAGGCAGAGACAGACGCCGACCACACAGCGACCGACGGCGACAGTGAGCCCACGGCGGTCGGACAGACGCCAGCAGACAGCGACGTACCCGAAGATGTCCGTACCTACGACCGCTTTACCAAAATCGACGGCAGCACCTACGACC
>CAZFOF010000107.1:2679-7018 GCA_964520265.1 uncultured Halobacteriales archaeon
AAGCGGGCGCGCGAGTGGGCGATCGCCCGCCTGTGTGCCGACTTCCGCACCGAGACCGGCGTCGAGATGACAAAGATTGGCGAGCATCTACCGGAACTCGTCCCGTTTATGACCGACACCTACACGCCACAGGCGGTCAATCAGGCCCGCGCCGCATTCGAAGAGAAGGTTCGAAAATCGGGTGCAACATTCCTCTACGGAGCGATGAGTGACTTCTTCACCGCCGAGGAACTCGACGACGTGATGTACGAGTCCACAGAGGTCGCGAAGTTCCTGCTGGAGGTCGAAGGCGTCGACCTCACCGTCGAGGAGGAACTGGAAGCCGAAGACCGCATCTCCGAGGTGATGCGCGAGGTGCGCGAACACTCCGCCGCGCTCCGTCACGACGAGGTGACCTGCCCGGAGTGTGGGCATCACATCGACACTGGTGAGTAAACACCGCTGGCTCGATTTCAGGTGGTGTCGTCCCCAGACTGTGAGCGGACGCACTGTCCGTCGTGGTCGCCGAAGGTCTCGGTCTCGCCGTCATCTTCGTAGACGACCTGTCCCCGAACGAGTGTCATCTCGGGGAACACTGCCTCCCATCCCTCGAAGGGAGTCCAGTCGCAGTTCGTGTGCAACTGCGCGGCGCGGATGGGTTCAGTCGTCGAGGTGTCGACGACCACGAGGTCTGCGTCGTTACCTTCCTCGATTGTCCCCTTCCTCGGGAGGTCGAAGACCACCGCGGGGTTGGCTGCGGTGAGGTCACGCACGCGTTCATAAGAGAGGTCACCGGTGCGCGCCTCAGCGAGCAACAGAGGCAGCGCCGTCTCGACGCCGGGGACGCCACTCGGCGCGTCCCAGATTGTCTCGTCCTTTTCTTCGCTGGTGTGGGGCGCGTGGTCTGTCGCGATCATATCGACTGTCCCGTCGGCGACGCGTTCGTAGACGCGCTGGCGGCGCTTCTCACGGCGCAACGGCGGGTTCATCCGTCCGTGTGTGCCAAGGTCGGGCAAGTCCTTCCGGGAGAGAAGTAGGTGGTGGGGCGTCACCTCACAGGTCATCCCGGCATCGCTGGCGATGTCGATACCCTCCGGTGTGGAGGTGTGTGCGATGTGGATGCGCGTCTCGCGGTTGGCGGCGGCGACACAGGCCCGTCGTACCGCGGCGGCTTCGGCGGCGGCGTCGCGGTAGGCACTCCAGGCGTCGGGGTCGTCGCGCTGGCGGGCGCTCTCGTTGAACTTCGTCGCGTCCTCTGCGTGGACGGTGACGGTGACACCGGCGGCAGTGGCGCGTTCGAGCGCGTCGACGAAGCGGTCAGCGTCGATGCCCATATCCCCCGTCGAATCGGCAAGGAAGATCTCACCAAGCGCAAACAGCGGGCGCTCGAGGAGGTCGTCGGGACTCCACGCCGGCGTGACGCCGCCGTTGATGCCGAAGTCCACGAGTGACTGGTCGGCGAGTTCACGTTTCTCGTCGAAGGCGTCACCGTCGACCGTCGGCGGGTCGGTGTTAGGCTGGTCGACAACTGTCGTGACGCCGCCTGCGGCCGCACTACGCGAGCCGGTCGTCCACGTTTCCTTGTGTGAGTAACCCGGTTCGCGGAAATGAACGTGGGTGTCGATCATCCCCGGCAAGAGCATTTTGTCGGTCGCATCGACGACACGGTCGTCCTCGGCAGTGAGGTCGTCGTCGATAGCAGCGATGCGCTCGCCGCGGACACGGACGTCCCGCTGGCGTCCGTCCGCGAGCGTCGCGTTGCGAAAGAGCATACCCCACCTTCCACGCCCGGGTCTCCTAAGTCTCCCGGAGGCGGTCGACTGGCTCGTCGTTCGCGCCGTAGGCTGTGACGAACGCATCGGCCACGACTGACGGGTCGTCCGGCCCGCCGGCTGCGGCGATGCTGTCGACGGTCGTCGAATCGAAGGGCACGCCGAGTGCATCGTAGACCGGCAAGAGTACCGCTGCGATAGCCGTTGCATCGGAAACTACGACGATACCGGCGGTCACCGCCACGTCGCGGCGCACCCGCTGTGCGAGCCCGGCCAGTTTTCCGCTGGCCATCAGCGAGTGTGTCCCCGGACAAAAGGAGTGGTCGGGTTCTCCCGCACGGGCGTCGACACCGATGCTGTCCAGCGCCTGGAGATACCGCTCCGTGGCCGCGTCGTAGCGCGATTGAATTGCAATGCGCTCGCCAGTCGGGTCGGCGTAGACCACCGCCAGCGTCGTCCCGGTGTAGGCGACGGCACGCCCACCGACCTCCCGCTCGACCGGCGGATAGCCGTGTTCGCGAGCAATCTCGCGTGCCCGGTCGTAGTCGTCCGCGTGGGTATCGCGGCGACCGAAGGCGAGCTGTTTGTGGGGTGTCCAGACACGCAATGCCGGCTCACCGGTCTCGACGGCACGAGTGACCATCGACTCGGTGCGCTCGCGGTCGGCGTCGATGGTCGCGGCTCGTCCGCGGAGGACGCGCATTGGTGGTTGTTGGGGTGGGAGTGACTAAACGGTCGCGCCGAGAGGGCAAACAGGTGACACGCTTCCCTCGTGACGCGGTGTGTCACACGACCGCTGGCCGCGCCACGGCATGACTCAGTGCATAGGTCGGGCTGGTCGCGTCCTCCAACAAAAACCTCCGCCGGCAACGAGAAGTTGAAGACTGCCCCGACCAAGACATGGCCGATGGCAGTCACACTGGGTCGGGACACGCTCTTGCAGTACCGCCGGTTCTCGCTGTACAACTCACCCTTCGTCGCCCACGACAACGGCTGTGCCATCGACCTCTATCCCGGCGACGAACAGCAGCCAGCAGAGACGGCTCCCTCACCGGTCGCTGGCGAGATACTGGAGACCAGAACCGTCGAGGCCCCGCCCCAACCCTACGCTGCCGACCACGACTACCTGATTCTGGTCGATACCGGTGAGTACATCGCACGATTGTTGCACGTGAAACCGGGGGTTGATGCCGGCGATACTGTCGCCGTCGGCGACCCGCTCGGGGAACTGGTCCGGGCCGGGTTTTTCGCGCCGTGGGTGCCCAACCACATCCACCTGGGTTTTCGAGAGCAAGAGGCCAACCCCTATCGTGCGTCGGGGTCGCTCCCACTCGACGTGGCCGTCGAGCCGACGCCAGTTCCGTGGGACGGCACCGGGACAGTCACCGCGACTGGCGAAACCTGGGCGTGGCTGGACGCACCGGGTCATCCCGCGCCGGGTGAGACGTTCGCGGGCGTCGCAAGCGACGGCGCTGTCCTCGACGGGGGGTTCCCACACTACGACGGCGGCGGGCTCCTGGGTGGCGGGACGCGTGCCGAACTCGCCGGGCAGCGCGTGGGCACCGTTTCGGGTCGAAACGTGTCGTGGGACGACTGCACTGTTTGTGCAAATGGCGACCGGATAACGGGCATCGCGCTGTTCTGTGCCCGCGAGAGACTGGGTATCAAACTCGTCGGCGAAGGAGTCGACCTGGTCGTCGGCGAGGAGGTGCGTGTCACGCTGGAAAGAGAGAGCGATTAGGTTTCGGTCAGGTCTTTCTCGTAGTGGATGAGGGTGTACTCGCCGCGTGGAGAGGTGTGGGTCTGTTCGTAGCCGTTGGTCGGGTAGAAGTGGACGGCATTGCGCTGTCGCTGTGCAGTCTGGACGAGCAGTCGTTCGACACCGCGCTCGCGAGCCGCGTCTTCGAGTGCATCGAGTAGGCGGGTGCCGATACCCTCACCCTGTCGGTCGATGGCGACACGCATCCGGAACAGTTCCCCCGCTGTCCCGTCGACTTTCAGGCCGCCGATGGCGACGATATCGCCGTCGTCCTCGACAACCAGAAACTCTCCGCCGGTGTCGATATAGGCGGTCCCGATGTTCTCGATGTCGTCTGAGTCGGGAATATCCGCGGGGTCGGTGCCGGCGTCACGGAGCACCTGCTCGTGGAGGCGGCAGACAGTCTCGCTATCGCCGGGCTGGTAGCGGCGAACGTTCACGTCAGTTCCACGTCCGACAGCGACGCGACCTCGCCGAAGAGGAAGTCGGCGTGGTCGAGTGCGTACTCCCGGTGTGCCTCCTCGATACAGCCGATGGCATCCTCGACGAGGATTGGTCGGAGGTCTCGCAACCCCGCACTACTGGCGGTGTGGAGCACACAGACGTTCGCGAGGGTGCCACAGATGACTAGGTCGTCGATGCCGTGAGCGGCGAGCCACCCCTCCAGTTCGGTCTGGTAGAAGGCATCGTAGGTGTGTTTCACGACGACCAGGTCGTCCTCGGCGGGGTCGAGTTCCTCGACCAGTTCGGCCTCCCAGGAGTCCTCGACGACGTGTTCGCCCCAGCGGTCGAACTCGTCGTAGTAGTGGGCGTCCTCGAACTGCTCGGG
>CAZFOF010000108.1:0-6949 GCA_964520265.1 uncultured Halobacteriales archaeon
AACGCCGTCGTCGTCTCGAAGGGACGCTACGGCCGTACAAAGGAAATCTCACTCTCCGTTCCAATCGAAGAGACGGAGGCTGTCCTTCTCTCCGATTCCCGTCTCGGCGATATCGAGGACGTCCAGCCGTTCGTCCAGGCTCGCTTCGACAACTGATACGGATTGCTGTACCTGTTTTCCGGGACGACCGCACGCCTTCGTGCGGTCAGTCCGGTACTGACGTACAGCAGTCCGTATGACGCAGTCCGACAGTCACTGCGTACTGAGTCGAACCCACCCCAGGCCCGGAATCCGGAACTCGGCCGTCCCGATGACCCATTCGGGTTTGACCGGTTCGCTTCGAGAGGTTGCCTGGTCGTAGACGTTGTTGTTGTCACCTTTCGTGATGAAGCCGCCGTGATCTGCTGTACACCGCGCATCGGTCGTGTCGAGTCCCCGGAGGTGGTTGGGGTCGCCCATCGCACACCAGTTTTCACCCTCGTCGACCCAGTACATCGCGCGATGGATTATCGGTGTGGCTCGCTCTCTCCCGTCGGGTTGGAAGATGATGACGTCGCCGGCCTGTCCGAACTTCTGGTAGGAACTCCCGCCTGCCTGGGCCGTGACGACGCCGGTGCCGGGCTCTGCCAACTCGCCGGGGAAGCGGTGTTCCTCCATGACGAAGACGAGGTCGTTCACCTGCATATTCGGTACCATGCTTCGACTTTCGACAGCGACCAGTGGCGGCCAGACACCGCTGACGGCAAAGAGATACGCCCCCACGACGAGCACCGCGAGGACGCTACTCGTGAGGTCGTAGACGAAGAGCTTGGCCTCGCTTTCTGTCTCGTCGTCACCGTTGGGCTGTGGTGGGGACTCCGGACGGTCCTCGTTCGAGCGCCACTCTGCACGCGGTGGTGGGGCAGACTGGCTGGGGGTCGATTGCTGGGTGTCCTCCGTTTCGGGGTCGACACTGGTGCCTTTTCGACGCTCGTCACGAGCAGCGGCAGTCTCGTCGTCCGACGCGGTATCCGACCGCCCGTTCCGGTCGTCGTCACCGGGGGAACTCATCTATCACTGTTTGTACCAGACAGCGTTTGAATGTTCTGGCTGGGCTACCGCCTGGGGGCGAACAGTATCCTTTTTCCCGGTGTCGCACGGAGTGTGGGTGTGCCGTTGCAGACCCCTGCACACGTTGTTCGCGAACTCGCCAGCCGGGGGTACAACGCCGAACGGGAAGCGGTCACGCTACTCTCGAATGCTCCTGACCCGGAAGTGGCCGTCGAGCGCGCAGTTGAAGCGGCCCCCGACGACGCGCTTACGCTGACCACAGATCACGTCCGGGCTGTCCTCGATGATGGCTCGCAGTCTGGCGGTTCTCCCGACCCTGACCTCGTCAAAGAACGCGAGAAGACCTCCCAGGACGCTCCCGAATCAAACCCCTCTGTTTCGGGTGCAACCCCACCGTCACAATCCACAGACGCGACCCGGGAATCTCCACTCGAAACTGGGGGGTCTTCGGGTCGAACCGTCGACGAAGCGCTCCGGGAACTCTCGATCGAGGGTGACATGACCGGCGAGAGTACTGGTACCGGTGAGTACCGCGATTTTGTTGCCGTTTTTCGCGACCGGTACGAGCGTCTCGCCGGACAGCTCCGTGGTCGTGTCAACCACCGCCCGACGGACGCCCTCGAAAATATGGCGCCAAACAGCGACGCCGCGGTCATCGGCATGGTCTCGGATATTCGCTCGACTGCCAGCGGGCACTGGCTCGTCGAACTCGAAGACACGAACGGAACCTTTCCGTGCCTAGTGATGAAAGACCGTGCCTTTGCCTCGCAGGTTCAGGAACTCCTCCACGACGAGGTAATTGCCATCGAGGGGACGCTGGCCGACGACGGTGGCATCCTCTTTGCCGACTCGATTCACTTTCCCGAGGTACCGCGCACCTACAGTCCGTCGACGGCGGACAGACCGGTTCGGGCCGCGCTCATCTCGGACGTTCACGTCGGCAGCCAGGAGTTCATGACCGACGCCTGGCAGCGCTTTACCGACTGGCTCCACACCGAGGAGGCTGAATCCGTCGAGTATCTGCTGCTCGCGGGTGATATGGTCGAAGGTGTCGGCGTCTATCCAGACCAGGACGAGGAGCTCTCGATTGTCGACATCTACGACCAGTACGAGGCCTTCTCGGAGCACCTCAAGGAGGTCCCCGGCGACATGGAGATTGTGATGATTCCGGGTAACCACGACGCGGTGCGTCTCGCAGAGCCCCAGCCGGCCTTCGACGAGGAACTGCGCGATATCATGTCTGCCCACGACGCCCGCATCGTCTCGAACCCCTCGACTGTGACCATCGAGGGGGTCTCGGTGCTGATGTACCGCGGCGTCTCACTCGACGAAGTCATCGCCGAACTCCCCGACGAGAAAGCGAGTTACGACGAACCCCACAAGGCGATGTACCAACTCCTGAAAAAACGGCACGTCGCCCCACAGTTCGGCGGTCACACGCGACTTGCGCCCGAAGACCGTGACTATCTCGTCATGGACGAGGTACCCGACATCTTCCACTCCGGGCACGTCCACAAACTCGGCTACGGCAAGTACCACAACGTGCTCACCATCAATTCGGGCTGTTGGCAGGCACAGACTGACTTTCAGAAAAGCGTCAACATCGACCCCGATGCCGGTTTTGCGCCCATTGTCGACCTCGACACCCTCGATTTGACGATTCGGAAGTTCATCTGACGGGGCGAGCGTTCGACGGACACTGCGCTGCGAGCGCGCACCGTCCCCGTCGAACGACGACCGAACTCGCTGCACCGAGACTCGCCGCGAGCGCCACGACTGGATAACTCACGGCGAGCAGTATCCCGAGGAACACCACTCCCATCAGGAGAGTGCTCCCGACTGTCGGCAGGGGGTCGCTCGTATATTCGTCTGTGTCGTCACGCGTTGCGTGAGTGGTCGGTTGCATATCTCTACAGAGGCTCTCTATCCCCTTAACTATAATCTGAAATACATTTCTGTAAACTGTGTTTCCGAATTCATCTTCTGTTGTGGGTTTGACACACCTGATTTAGGTGTCGGCAGCCCCAATCCGGTCGCATGGCAGACGAGGACGCGACGGAGACGACACCGTCTCCCGACGACGCCTTTGCGTTGCTCGGGAACAGCACGCGGGTCGAGATTCTCCGAACACTCGGCGAGGCCACAGGGCCACTCTCGTTTTCGGAGATTCACGACCAGATCTCCTTGCGAGACTCCGGCCAGTTCAACTATCACCTGGAGAAGTTGGTCGGCCACTTCGTCGCGAAGGCAGACGACGGCTACACGCTTCGCCGTCCCGGTCGCCGGGTGGTCGAAGCGGTGTTGTCGGGTGCCGTGACGGCGACACCGACGCTCTCTCGAACGGAACTCGAGGAACGCTGCAACCGGTGTGGCGCGCCAATCGAAATCACCTGGGACAGTGGGAGTCTCCGGATGTACTGCACGGAGTGTGTCGGAACCTACGGCGTCGCTGGCGGTGCACGACGGCCGACACCAGCCGACCGTGGCTACCTCGGTCGACTCCCGCTTCCCCCCGCGGGCGTCAGAGACCGCACTCCCGAGGAGGTCTTGCGTGCCGCCTGGACGTGGGGACATCTGGAGCTGTACGCGATGGCGAGTGACCTCTGTCCGCGGTGTTCGGCCACCGTCGAGACGACCGTCACCGCCTGTGACGACCACGACGCAAGCGACGGGCTCTGTTCGTCCTGTGACAGCGTCTACGCGCTTCGCGCCAACGTCACGTGTACGAACTGCATCTTCGAGGGTGGCGGTGCCGCTGCCATCGGGTTACTCGCCGAGACGGAACTGGTGCAGTTTCTGGTCGAACACGGCCACAATCCGATTGCACCGGAGTCGATTCGCTCGGTCAACAGTATTCTCAATGACTACGACGAGGAGATTCTCCAGCACGACCCGCTACGGGCCAGGTTCCGGTTCCACGCCGACGAGGAGACACTCGCGTTGACGGTCGATGCAGACCTCGACGTGGTCGAGCGCACTCGCTAAGCGCTCATACGGATTGCTGTAACTGTTTTCCGGGACGACCGCACGCCTTCGTGCGGTCAGTCCGGTAATGACGTACAGCAGTCCGTATCAGAGGACGCCTTCTGCTTCAAGCAGGTTGCCGAGTTCGTCCATCGTCTCGACGATGCTCTCACAGGCCGGAGCGACGTTGGGTTTCGGCTCGAACCCGATTGCCAGCCCGGCGACTTCGAGCATCGGGAGGTCGTTCGCACCGTCACCGACGGCGATGGTATCCTCCCTGCCGACGACGGCCGTTAGCACTTCCAGCGCGTCGTCTTTGGTTCCCTCGATGAGTGGCCCTTCGACCTCGCCGGTGAGTTGTCCAGCCTCGACCGGGAGCCGGTTGGCGACGATGGCGTCGACGTCGACACCTTCGCGGTCGAGTGCCGCGGCGACACCGCGTTCGAAGCCGCCGGTGAGGATTGCGACGTAGACGCCGGCCTCCCGGAGTGCGCGAATCACGTCGGCTGCCCCTGGCCGCAGGCGAACCTCATCGAAGGCTGTCTGGGCCTTCTCGTCGTCGAGGCCTTCGAGGAGCGCACAGCGCTGGCGCAGACTCTCGGCGTACTCGATTTCGTCGTTCATCGCCCGCTCGGTGATGTCGTCCATCTGGTCGGCGACGCCACACTGGTCGCCAAGCAGTACTGTCATCTCGGAGTCGGAAAGCGTGCCATCGAAATCGAAGGCGACGACTGTCATACGCTCCGTTCTCGGCCGGGGGATTCAAACGGTGTGGTTTCGGGTCGAGTCAGGTTTTTGCCGGCCGCGTACTCATTCTCGATATGGTCAGTGATTCTTCCGGCGATTCCACCACCTCGACACTGTTTGGTGCCGCTATCGCCGGTGTTGTCGCTGTTGTCGCGTTGACCGGACTGACGCTACTCGGTGTCGAATCGTCGACGACTCGGGCAATTGTGGCCGTGATTCTCGGTGTCGTCGCCGCACAACTCCTGGAACGAATCTGACTCTCACGACTGCTGGAAGCCCGGTGCACTCGCCGTCGCTTCGCGCTCAGGGCGTCGGCGGGTCACCGTCGTATCCGTCCATATCCTGATAGAAGTTCAGCAGGCCGAATTTCAGTTTCTCGGGCTGGACGTCGACCATCTCGGCGCGTTCTTCGGCCGGGAACGCACCTCGGACGGCGTACTCCCCCATTTCGAGTTCGGCCCGCTCCGTGTAGCGTCCGTCCAGCAGGATGCGAGCACCGAAGTCCTCGGGTGAGCGGACGACACGGCCCATCGCCTGTCGCGTCTTGCGGATGGTCGGAATCTCGACGGCGTAGTGCCACCCGGCATCTTCGTCTTGCACCGTTGCGCCGGTTCCCTCCTCTGACCCAATCTCGAAAGCGGTGTTGTATGCCTCCTGGACGGCGGCCATCCGGTCGTCGAGGTGTGGGTACGGAACGCCGACGACGATGACGGTACGGGCGTCGTCACCGTCGAAACTCACCCCTTCGCCGAGCGTGCCCCACAGCGACGTAAAGAGGACGCCGTTGCCGTCGTCGGTGAACGATTCCCGGAGGTCGTCGGCGGGTGTGCCTGGTTCGTCCAGATAGCGATTGCCGACCATCACCCGCTCGTGGTATCGCTTCGCCTCCGCATAGGAGGGGAAGAAGACGAGCGTGTTGCCTGGCGTGAAGTAGACGGCGTCTTCGATGACCTCCGTGATGGTCTCCTGGACGTGGCGGTCGTCGCGCTTGCTCGCGAACAGTTCCGGGCCGTCGACGGCGTACGTGCGCCGGCGCGTCTCGGGAAACTGTGCCCCGTAGGCCATCGTCTCCGGGTCGTCGAGTCCGAGCACGTCCTCGGTCACCTCGAACGGTCGCAGCGTGGCGCTCATGAGGACGCTCGCGTGCAGTTCCTCGAACAGTCCCCGGGTGACCTCCTCCGGAATGCACGTGTACAGTTCCGCGCGTCCGTAGACCTCGTCGCTCTCTTCGTCTCGTCGGGTCGAGACCACGGGATACGTCCCCATCTCGTCGCCTTCGTCGAGCCAGGACTGGATGAAGGTGGCCGCCTGGAGCGTCTGGCACTCCTGGCGGACGGTCGCGTCGCCGTTTTTGTAGGCGTCTTCGTAGTCCGCATCGAGTTCCCGCCCGAGTTCGACGGCGTGGTCGAGGTCTGTCGAAAAGCCCTGTCCGGTGTAGGACTGGAGGAACTGCAGCGTCAGGTCGTCGCGTTTGTCGTCGTTGGCAATCGAGAGGTCGTGCCAGTCCTCGCCGACCTGCTCGCGTTCGCCGAAGGCAAAGGCGTCGTCGTAGGTCTCCCGCAGGGCGTCGAGAAACGTCGAGAGGACGTTGTACGCGGGGTCGGCCCGGGCGTCGTCGGACTCGTCGAGTTCGTCCAGCGCGCTGTCGAGTGTGTTCTCTGTCACCGTCCGGCGAGCGTGGTCGCGGGCGGCGTCCTCGACGTTGTGGGCTTCGTCGAAGATGGTGATGACATCTTCGGGGTCACGACCCAGCCAGCGGAAAAACTGCTGGCGAATCAACGGGTCGAGCAGATGATGGTAGTTACAGACCACCAGGTCGACGTTCTCGATACCCTCCTTGAGGAGTTCGTAGCCACAAAAGCCAACCTCGTGGGCGCGTTCGTATATCTCGTCAGGCGTACGCACGTCGTCGTACAGCCACGCGAAAAAGTCGTCCGTGTCCGTCGTGAGATTCCGATAGTAGTGGTCACAGGTGGCCTTGTCCTCGAACTCCGCGAGGTCGGCCTCGACGCCGTCGAGTTCGTCCATCACCGCCGAGCGCGCCTCTGCCGCGCCGCTTTCTCCCTCCTGACTGTCGTCCAGTAACTCGCGTTGCTGGCGTTCGAGGTCGGCCAGTTCCTGCTCGGTGTCGACGAGGTCACGGGTCGTATCCCGTAGTGCCTGACACTCCTCGTAGCCGACGTCGATG
>CAZFOF010000109.1:0-6946 GCA_964520265.1 uncultured Halobacteriales archaeon
GCAAAGCCGTCGGTTTCAAGGAGGCGCTGGAACCCGAGTTCGAGGAGTACGCCCAGCAGGTCGTCGACAACGCGGAGGCACTGGGCGACCAGTTGCAGGAACACGGCTTCTCGCTCGTCTCCGGTGGCACCGACAACCACCTCGTGCTGGTCGACCTCCGCGAATCACACCCGGACACGACCGGCAAGGAAGCAGAAGAAGCACTCGAAGAGGTCGGTATCGTCCTCAACGCCAACACCGTTCCCGGCGAGACGCGGTCTGCGTTCAATCCCTCTGGCATCCGCGCCGGCACGCCCGGCCTGACGACCCGTGGCTTCGACGAGGACGCCTCTCGTGAGGTTGCAGACCTCATCTACCGTGTCGTCGACAACCACGACGACGAAGAGGTAAAAGCAGCGGTCAGCGAGCGCATCGACGAACTCACCGACGAGTTCACGCTCTACGAGTAGCGCCGTCGACTCACTGACTTTTTTCGGGTGTCCCGAACCCATCCGACGAGCCCGGAATGCCACAGACGCCAGCGGCGTCGCCAGCGCGGACGACACCGTCGTCCAGTTCGGCCAGTTCCCAGACTGGGTCGTGCCCCGTCTCGTGGCGGTGGTGTTCGATGTGTTCCCTGGCCTCACCCAGTTTCGAGAACGACTCCGTCAGGTCACAGTCCGGGCACGTGACCGTTGCGCGGTGGGATGCCATTGGTTCCTGTACTGTCGACAGCGGCTAAGCAGTTTCGTCCTGGACTACTCTTTTTTGCCGTCAGCCCGTCGCTTTGTGTATGACTCCGTGGACGCGACGCCGGGCGTTGCTTGCCGGGACGAGCATTCTCGGTGGCCTCGCTGGCTGTACCTCTGCCGACGATAGTGCGACACCGACACAGACTCCCGGGAGTGATACAGCCGATGGCGACGTGGGTGGCGATATGTCCGATGACCTCGATTTGCGGGAGGCAAACGTCGTTGGTGTCGAGTACGAGCGACAGGGAGAGCGCGTCTCGTTCGACGTGACGTTACACCACGACGACGACGGTGAGGACGGCTACGCGGACTGGTGGCAAGTCGAGTCACTCCAGGGCGAGCAACTCGGCCGACGTGTCCTCACCCATGCACACTCTCGTCAGCCGTTCACGCGCTCGGATACCTTCGAGATATCATCCGACACGACCTGTGTCGTCGTTCGCGGCCACGACCAGACCCACGGCTACGGTGGGCAGGCAGTTGTCCTCAACCTCGACACCGGTGCGATGCGTACCGTCGACCAGGGCACCGACAGTCAATCGTTTACTCGTGACGACTGTCCGTGAGTTCGGTATCCGGTACGACGAGTGGGGGGAGATCCAAGAAATGACTCGTAGCGTGTGCCGCTTTTCGAAAAGCGGCGGAATGTCCGAGATGTGCCCCATTCGGGAGTGAATCGTGATGTCCAGGCACGACGTGAGGGGTGTCCAGTCAGTGGGCTCACCTCGGTTGTCCCGTACCTCTGACAGTATGGTAGCCACCCGGCGGGGCCGACGTGGCGTCGATATCCAACTTCTCGTCGTTTCGGCCGCCATCCTACTATACAGGGCTTACCTGTTTAGAACTGACTGCTAATATACAAGAACTCTCACAATCGCGGGGCTAACTATCTAGATGGGGAGTTCGACCGGGACTGCGATGCGGTCAAACCGCCTCACTCCGATTCCTCGTACAGTGTGGCAAAGAGGCGTCGCTGTGCCTCTCGGAGGTGGTGAGTCAACGTCGGTTGTGAGATGTTGAGCAACTCTGCCAGTTCGGCCCCGGTCGTCTCGCGTGGTGACTCGAAGAACCCGCAGGTGTAGGCCGTCAGCAACACCTCTCGCTGGCGCTCGGTCAGGTTCGCTTCCAGTGTCGAGTGGAGGTCTGGGTGTGGCTTCGATTCCATCTCGACGCTCTGACGGGACACCAGCGACACCTCTGGATAGGTCTCTTTGAGGCGGTCGAGGTAGACTCGCACGTCCAGTTCGTGTGGGATTTCCACGACGACGCGGGTCTCCTCCGCTTCCGAGATAATCTCTTTGGGAAGACCGCCACACCGCAGCAGCGTCGCAGCAATCGTCTCTCCGCTCAGCACCGTTCGGAAAATCTGTTTTTCCGCGCCGGACATCTCGGTGAGTTCCTCGACGGTGACGAACTCCTCTTCCAGTGCGAGTACCTTCTCCACTGGCGGGTCATCGAGTGCGAACAGTACCTGTGTGGTGCCCCCTTCCTCCGGGAGCACCTGTCGGTAGGTGACCGGCGAACCGGCGACGCGCGACACGGAATTGAGGAACGTATCGGGGCTCTGCAACTGGAGTTCGAGTTCGGTCATCTGCTCGGAGAGGACGCCCCGTGTGGTCTCGATGGCACTGATGCCGTAGGCAACGAGTTCCCCAACTTCTGCCAGCACGCTTTTGACCGGTTCCGGAAACGCATCGGTTTTGGTCGCGTACACTCCGAGCACGCCGTAGGTCGCCTCGCGGTAGACCAGCGGCACGGCGATGGCCGACTGGAAGTTCTGATTGGTCGCTGCGCGTGCCCACTCTGCGTCACGCAGGTGGTCAGTGATGTTCGACACCATCTGTCTCTCGCCAGTCTCGGCCGCCGCCGTCACGGGTTCGGCGCCGCCGACTTCCAGCGAGACTGAATCGAGGTAGCCGTTTTCGGCTCCCTCCCAGATGCGTGGCTCGATATGGTCGCTGTCCGGCGGTACCGTCCCAACCCAGGCGAAGGTGTACGGCTCATGTTCGACCAGACACTCACAGACGCCCCGCTCGATTTCTTCACGGCTCTCTGCTTCGACGAGCAACTGGTCGATGTTACGGTGACAGGTGAGAATTTCCTCGATGCGCTCGAGTTGTGTCGTCCGTGCCTGGAGTTCGCGGTCGCGCTCTCGGATACCCGCCCGCCCGGCGACACGGTCGAGTGCTGCTTCCGTCGTCGCAGCGAGGAGGCCGACGAGGTTGCGCATCCGCTCGTCGAAGTCGTCGATTCTCGGCGACGATGCGACGAATGCACCGTGGTCTCCCAGTGGTATCAACAGCGAACTTCTGGCGTCTGTCTCCGGGTTCGAGATGCGTTCGGCCTCTCGCACGTCCTCGTAGAACTTCGTCTCGCCGGTGGCGTAACTGTGCCACACCTCCGAGTCCTCGCGACCGGGGCCGAACGTCCTGGGGTGCCCGTAGTACTCCATCAACTCCGGCGTCGCTGCAGCAGGTTCGAGGACGTTCTCCTCGCTGTCGAACAGGAAGATACCGATGCCGGGTGGGCCGAGTACGTCCGCCGCACTGGAGACGACCTGTTCGCTGACTTCCTGTGGTGTCTCTGCACCGAGGAGACTCTGTGTCGCCTCGTAGAGTTCCGTCAGGACGTGCTCGCGTTCTCTGCGCTCGACGGCGGCAATCGCGTGGCCGACGGTCTCACCGAGTTCGCCGAGCACGTCGATTTCGCGCTCGCTGAAGGCGTCTGCCTGCTGGCTGTACACCCCGATGACACCGTATTCGGTGTCCTGATACCGTATCGGGATTGCCGTCACCGCTTCGATGCCAGCCTCAACCATGAAATCCTGCCAGTATGGCCGTTCTGTTTTCTCGCTGAGTGACTGCACTACCTCGACTTCGCCCGCCTTCAGTGCTCGCAGACCCGGGCTTTTCTCGGCGTCGAGCCCGTCGGCCGGGAACAGTTCCTCCACGAACTGCTCCCCGGCGTCCGTCCAGGCCTGCGGGACGAAGGTATCGTCTCCTTGCAGGCGAAGCGCGAGCGCGAACCCGTACTGGCCGCCGTGGGTCAACTGGTCACAGACGGCCTGTTCGACTTCCTCGCGTGTCGTCGCACCGACCAGCGACTGGTCGATGCCGCGGATGATGCTGTTGAGGCGGTTCAACTGCGCGAGTTCGTCGCGCTGTGTGGCGACTTTCTCCTCGCTGCGTTTCCGTTCTGAGATGTCGCGGATGACCCCCGCCGTTCCGATGAACTCCTCGTCGCTCGGGAGTTTCCGGTAGCGGAACTCGGCGAATCGCTTTGTCCCGTCTTTCTCGTCGATTTCGAACTCGATTGTCGCCGTCTCTTGCTCGCCACCGATGACGCGGTCTCGAACCGTTCTGGCCCGGTCGAGAGCGTCTTCGGACACCAGCGTCGAGATGTGTTTGCCCTCCAGTTCCTCGCAGGTGTAGCCCGTCACGGCCGCTGCCGCACCGTTGACAGACCGGAACCTGAAGTCCGCATCCAGCGTGTACACCACGTCGCCGATGGTGTCGACCATCAGTTCGTACTCCTCTTTGAGCGATTCGAGTTCCTGTTCGCGCTCTTTGCGCTCGGTGATGTCGACGAGATAGCCGAGGTACTGCTGGACATCGCCCTGGTCGTGGACGACCTTCGTCGAGTCCTTGACCCAGATGGTCTCTCCCTCGTCGGTCACGAGGCGATAGGGTTCGTGGCTGAATCGCTCGGTTGTGCCGTCGCCGAACTCGGCGACTTCGGTAGTGACGCGCTCGATGTCGTCGTCGTGGATGAGTTCAGCGTAGGAAATCTCGCCCGACTTGAGTTCGGCAGGCGTGTATCCGAGCAGGTCGGTGACGTTCTCCGAGACGTATTCGACGGGCCACCCCGCTTCGTTTGCCCATCTGAACACGACCGCCGGCCCTTGTGCGAACATATCGTGTTCGGCTTCGAGTTGCTGCTGGGCTTCCCGGCGCTCGGTGATATCCCTGGCAACGCCCACAATCCGTGTGAGTGTCCCTTCGTCGTCGTAGACGCCGAAGGCCCTGTCGTGGACGTAGCGAATTTCGCCGTCGGGCCGGACGATACGGTAGGTCTCGTCGTACGTATCGGGGTCGACCTGCTGGCGAGTGAGTGCCTCCTCGACTGCCTCTCTGTCCTCTGGATGAACCGCCTCGATGAACGCATCGGGATTGCCGTACAACTCATCTCGTGAACGGCCCCAGATTTGCTCGTAGGCGGCACTGATGAACTCGATTTGGTTCTTATCACCGTTTGTTACCCAGACGACGTCGGTGACGTTGTCCGCAATCTGATCGAGCAGTTCGTTCCGTCGCTGGAGTTCCCGTTCGCGCTCGCGTTTCTCGCTGACGTCCCGAACGACGCCGACAGACCCGGTCATCTGCCCGTCGACGCGGATGACCGCGATGCGCGTCTCGCAGGTGATTGTCTCGCCATCCTTGCGCTGTATCTCCATATCCAGTGTGTCGACGCGGTCGTTCTCGTCTTCGAGTTGCTGTCTGATGAGTTGCTCACCGGCCTCGATATCCTCGTCGCTCAGCAGTTTCGAGACGTGTTCGCCGATGAGTTCCCACCGTTTGTAGCCCGTCAGGTCGGCCGTAGCGTCGTTGATGGCGACAATCGTCCCCATGCGGTCGAGTTGATAGATGGCGTCGCCGGCGGTGTTCAGAATCGTCTCGTAGCGTTCGAGCGTCTCGTCGCGCAACGCCCGTCCGTTGTCGCTGTCGACGACGTTCTGGATGCGCCTGAGGACGAGTGAGGCCGACGCCGCCTCCGGCGCAGACTGGATGACATCCGTCGCGCCCCGCTGGAGCAACTCGTCGATGTGGCTCGCCTCGCAGTCTCCAGTGAACGCGATGACCGGTACCTGCGGAAACTCGTTTTTGACGGTGCGGACGAGCGTCGCACAGCCGGTCTTGTCACTGGCGGCACAGAGGACGCAGTCGACTGTTTCCGCAGCAAGTGCCGCTGTGGCCTCTTCCAGCGAGGCTGCGTGCGTAATACTGATACGGTCGTCGTCGAAGGCTAACGGCTTGGCAGCGAATCCGCTGGAGAGGACTAACACCTCAAACGTGGTTGTTGTCGTATGCATATAGACACCCTCAGATGTCGGTTCCAACGGTGGACATCGGCCGTCGGGTTCCGCCCCGAACCTGTTTAGTGACAATCATTCGGGCTCGAATGGATATAATACCCTCGGCATCGGCTGTCCGAAAAGAGTTGCCGTGTTACGACCGTCTCATACGGATTGCTGTGACTGTTTTCCGGGACGACCGCACGCCTTCGTGCGGTCAGTCCGGTAATGACTTACATCAGTCCGTATCAGGGCTTGACACGTTGTGTCTCTGTCGACTGAATCCATGCGTGTTCGTTCAACGGGTCGGAAATCATCCCGACAGTCGACGACCCGACGGTGAACTCGTCGTACTCCTCGCGAATCTGGTCGCCGTCCCTGTTGTCCGCAGTTCCTGTTTTCATCGGCTTCTCCCTTCCTGTGGTGCTTCGGTAACGGTCACGTCACCGGTGCTGTTTATTTTGACAACGCGGTTGCTGTAGGTAAACTGCAGTGAGAGACCGGCCTCCTTTGCTTCGTTACTGTCTTCGTAGAGCCCTCTGAGTGCGTCGGGGTCGACAACGTCGTAGAGACTTGGTTCGAGTTCGTGTGGCTTGATTCCATGGGACATGGCGACTGCTGAAAGAACCCGTTCAGTGACGGTTTGATTTTGGGGCTGTTCGAGTCGTGCCTCTGTTCTCATACTCCAGTAGTGGGTTCGACTCCCCTTGTCTCTATAGTCAATATAACCAAACTGTTCGCTCTGTTGTCCCCTATCAGTTTAGCCTGGGGGGTACCCTCGCCGGATTTCGGGATGTTCAAGACCAGGCACACCACCAGACAACGTATGACCGAAATTATCGACGGCAATGCCGTCGCACGCGAGATTCGAGACGGCCTCTCCGATGCCATCGAGACGCTTGCAGACGAAGGCGAGACGCCCTCGCTCGCGACCGTGTTGATGAGTGACGACCCGGCCAGTGAGACCTACGTCTCGATGAAACAGGACGACTGTGAGGAGGTCGGCATCGAGGCTATCGATATCGACATCGACCCCGACGCACCCGCCGAGGAGTTGTACGACACCATCGACGACCTCAACGCGGACGACGACGTGAACGGCATCCTCGTCCAGATGCCCGTCCCCGACCACGTCGACGACCGC
>CAZFOF010000110.1:0-6889 GCA_964520265.1 uncultured Halobacteriales archaeon
CTCACAGCGTGGCTGGGCCAGTACTACCACTATCTCACTCTCGCTTTCCTCGCCGCTTTCGCCTTCTGGAACCGTGCGCGCAACTGGGAGAATTTCATCATAGACGGTGAAGTGCTCTACCGGTCGAACGACCCGTGGTACCACTACCGGTCGACCCAGTACGTCGTCGAGAACTTCCCGGCGACGATGCCGTTCGATGTGTGGACGCGCTTCCCGGTCGGAACAGCACAGTCGCAGTTCGGTACCATCTTCGACCAGTTTATGGCGACTATCGCGCTGGTCGTCGGACTGGGGAACCCCAGCGAGCATACCGTTCGTCTCGTCGTTCTGTTCGGGCCGGCAATCGTCGGCACACTCGTTATCGTTCCAGCGTATCTCATCGGACGCCGCTTTGGTGGGCGTTTCTCTGGGATTCTCGCCGCGGGAATTATCGCATTCGCCCCGGATGGACTCCTCGCTCGAAGTGTAGTTGGATTTTCAGACCACCACGTCGCCGAAGCACTGACACAGGCACTGGCGGTGCTCGGCGTCATCGTCGCGCTCCACGTCGCACAGTCTGAACGGCCGGTGTACGAACTCATCCGCGACCGCGAGTTCGACGCGTTGCGGCGGCCACTCGGATGGTCGGTTCTCGCCGGCGTCGGGATTGGACTGTACCTCTGGGTCTGGCCGCCGGGTGTCCTCCTGCTCGGGATTCTCGGAACCTTCTTCCTGATTCACCTGAGCATCCAGGCCGTCAAAGGAGAGAGTCCAGAGCACACCGCACTGGTCGGTATCATCTCGCTGACGACCGCAGGCGTGATGCAGTTGTCCACGGTCAACACGCTCGATATTAGCGCAACTTCACGCTCGCTACTCCAGCCCGGGCTTGCCTTCTTTGTCGCTGCTGGCTGCCTGTTCATGGCCTGGTTCTTCCGACAGTGGGAGGCACGCGACCAGAGCAGATACGGCTACCCGATCGCAATCGGCGGGATACTGGTCGTCGGTGCGGGACTCACCGCTGTCGTCTTGCCAGATCTGTTCGGATTCTTCGTCGACCAGGTGCTCCGTGTCATCGGCTTCCAGACCTCGCCAACGGCCGGTACGGTCGGAGAGGCCCAGCCCCTCGGCGACCCGGGAGCACTGTTTACGTGGTATCGTCTGGCGCTGTTCACGGCGATTGCAGGAATCAGTATCGTCCTGTTCCGCCAGTATGTGCGCGACCATCCCTCGGCGGGTGAGTTGCTGGTCGCTATCTGGTTCGTCTTCATGGTGTCGGCGACGTTCACCCAGGCACGGTTTTCGTACTACCTCGCCGTCCCCGTGGCGGCACTCACGGCGATTACCACGGGAGTCGTGATGCGGTACGTCGGCCAGGTCGAGGACATCCGGCGTGTCGAATCGTACCAGGTGATGGTCGTCATCGCTGTGTTGCTCGTCGTCATCGCGCCACTCGCGTGGGGTGTACCCGCTCTTGCCTCGGCAGATGCACGCTCTCAGCCAGGAGGCATCGCTGGCTGGAACGACGGTCTCGATTTCCTCTCGGAGAATACCCCGGCAGAGGGACAGTTGGGCAGTCCGGAAAGCGAGGCGATGGATCCCTACGGCACCTACGCGAAGACCGACGACTTCGATTACGATGGCGGTGCCTACGGTGTCATGTCCTGGTGGGACTACGGTCACTGGATCACCGCTCAGGGTGAGTCCATTCCAGTCGCGAACCCATTCCAGCAGGGTGCGACCGACGCAGCGCGATTCCTCACCTCGCAAAACGAGACCGATGCGAACAACGTCCTCGCGAGCATCGACGAGGACGACGCGAAGACGCGGTACGTGATGGTCGACTGGAAGATGGCCGAAACGGAGACCGGTGTCAACGGGAAGTTCTTCGCACCAGTTCGGTTCAACCCGGACACGAACCGGTCTGACTTCTACAGCCGCATCGCGAGTGTCAGCGATAATGGCAGACTCCAGACGGCGGGTATCTGGAAGAAACAGGCGTACTACAACTCGACGCTCGCCCGTCTGTATCTGTATCACGGCAGCGCACAGAATCCGGCCCCCGTCGTCACCGACTGGGAGGGTTCCGAACGACAACTCGGCTCGACGAGTACGTTCGTCACGCCACCAACCGACGGCCAGATCGTCCGACTCTTCGAGAATATGGACGCGGCTGAGTCCTACGTCGAGGAGGACGGCACCGCCCAGATCGGTGGTGTTGGCCCGTATCCATCCGAGCGCGTGCCGGCGATGGAACACTACCGGCTCGTCCACATGAGCGACTTCTCGGGGATGCAGGGTGGACTCCAGCAGGTGGTGGCTCGGGATATCCTGTCGACGGGACTGTTCCGGGAACTTTCAGGTGGCAACACCTCACGGACGCAGGCGTACGCTCGCTCGGCGAATTTCCTGTATCCGAACACGCCCTCGTGGGTGAAGACCTTCGAACGCGTCGACGGTGCGACCATCGAGGGAACCGGGCCGGCGAACACGACGCTCACACTGAGAGTGCAGATGGAGCCCCAGACTGGTGGCGTGATGGCGCTGTCAGAGAGGGGCGGAGGCGGTGCACTCCGGAACGGGAACTTCACGTACGCACAGCGAGTCCAGACCGACGCTGACGGCGAGTTCACTGCGACAGTGCCGTACTCGACGACTGGCTACGATGAACTCGGCCCGGAAGAGGGCTACACGAACACGACGGTTCGTGCGATGGGCCCGTACCGTGTTCAATCTCAGGCTCAACAGCAGGGCTCCCAAATCGTCCGGTACTCCGGCACGGTCAACGTCACTGAGTCACAGGTCGTGGGTGTCAACGACAGCACTTCGACGCTCGACGTAGAGACGCAGGTGCTCGGGAATCTCACGCAACAGCCCACCTCGGATTCCACAGCGGACTCGAACGATGACACCGCTGACTCGGGCACCGATACGTCGAACTCGATTCGTGACGACACCGCCAGAGACGCAGCAACCACACTCGTCGCTCCGTAACTGTGTCCGTAGATAGCGGCCTCCGTGCGTGGCTCAGCGTCTACCTGAAAGGGGCAGCGATGGGTGCAGCAGACACCGTCCCCGGCGTCTCCGGTGGGACGATTGCGCTCATCACTGGCGTCTACGAGCGGTTCGTCCGCGCACTCACCCGTCTGAATCCGAGTGTACTCCAGCACGTCCCGCGACTCGGCCAGCGCGATGGTCGTCGGGCGCTTTTGGCCGACCTGCGGCGGATGGACTTTTTCTTCCTCGTCATCCTCGGCCTCGGGGTGGTGAGTTCGGTCGTCACACTCTCGCGGGTCGTCCATACTGCACTGGTCTCGTTTCGTGCACAGACGTACGCTTTCTTTTTCGGACTCATCGCGGCGTCCGCGATTGTGCTCTATCGAGAACTGACACTCGGAACTCTCGGACGCGCTGGTGCTGGTGTCCTCGGGTTCGTCCTCGCGTTGGGTATCAGCGGCGCGGCGGCTGGCGGTGTCCTTGGCAACAGTCTCCCCATCGTATTCTTCGCTGGCACTATCGCCATCACGGCGATGATACTCCCGGGTATCTCCGGGTCGTTCATCCTCGTCTTGCTCGGACAGTACGAGTACCTGACGGGGGTGCTCACGGACTTTGTCGATCATCTGCTGGCGACACTTACCGGCGGCTCCACAGATGGAATTTTTCAGCTGGCGGGGGTTGTCACCACCTTCAGTATCGGAGCGGTCGTCGGTCTGTTGAGCGTCGCCCACGTTATTCGCTGGGCGCTGGAACACTACCGCGAGGCGACGCTCGTCTTTCTGGTCAGTCTGATGGTCGGCTCGCTTCGTCTGCCAATCATCGAGATTCGCGACGGCATCGCCGCGTGGACGCCGACAGCGGCACTGTCGATTGCTGTTGCTATCGTCGTCGGTGCCGGTGCTGTCCTGCTGCTGGATTACTACACGGCAGATCTCTCCGAGCTCGCGGACTAGTCGTCGACACTTTCCGCTCGCCAGTCGGCGAACGCGTCGAGGACATCTGTCTCGTCGAATCGTTCGATACAGGGGACGTCGTAGGGGTGTTCCGCTTCGAGATAGGTGACCAGGTCGTCGTAGCGCTCGTCGGTCGTCTTCGCGAGGAGGATGACCTCTTCGTCGTCGTGGACACTCCCCTGCCACCGGTAGGTGGACTGGCAGGGGAAACGGTTGACACAGGCGGCGAGACGCTCCTCCACGAGTGACTCGGCGAGACGCTCTGCGCTGTCTACCGGTGCGGTGATGTAGACGGTTGGCACGGCCGAAACAACGAGAGTGCTTCTTTTGAGCGTGTCGTCACTCGACAGACGCCGGGAGTACGATCAAAAGCGAGTTACTCCTCCTCGAACGGGTTGTAGGTACCGTTGATGTCCCACTCGTGGAGGCAGTGTGGTGTCCCCTGTTGTTTCTCGCCGTCTTCTTCGGCGACGACCCACTTCTCGTCTGACTCACTCCAGACGTCTTTTCGCCCGCACCGTTCGCAGGAACGCTCCGTAGGTGGAACGACTTCTGTCATACTCGAATCTTTACTGTGGGGGGTCTTCAACCCCGCGGGACGCCGGAGGGAGAGCACCGACAGTTATTACTTTCACTCTGCTGGATAGTAACGTATGACGGCAGCTACGAACGGGCGGTCGGGGGTCTTGCTGGGGGTTGGGGCCTATCTGTTTCTTTCTGGCCTCTATCACCTGCTCGACGGGGGACTGATGTTCTCTGCCGGTGTCGGCAACTCGACGCTCAACATCCTGTTTGCGTCGTTGAGTATCGCTCTCGGACTCGGGCTCGTCCTCTCGGCAGCGGGACTGTTCGTCCTGGGGAGCGGTGGCTGGTCGATGGGGGTCGCCATGCTCACGTTGCTGGTCGTCCTTCTGGATATCATGGATATACTGCTTCGGGGAACGCCCGCGGCAGCGTTCGATATACTGCTGTTGCTCGTGGTGCTCGTCGTTATCGTCCGCCGGCAGTCAGGCGAAGCAGCCCGCGCTGGGATGGAAGAAGACGAAAGTGTCCACGACATCGGAACGGATTATCCCTGACCGATAGCCTGTCGCGGTGACCACTACTCGTTCTGTGGTGCTGAGTGTGTCGAGGACTCTTCAGAGAGGATACCGTCGATAGCGGTGCCGCCGTGGGACGCGAGCAACTCCATCAGCTGGATATCTTCCTCTGCGAAGGCCGTCTCCGGGGCGAGAGCGACCATGACAAACGACGTATCCGTGACACTGGTGAGTTCGAGCGAGACGACGCCGCTGGCTCTGTTGGCGATGTCAGCGGGTACGTCCTCACGCGTGACGACCGTCGCTCGCTCGTCGTCTGTGGCCCGTCTGCCGAGCGTCGCCAGTGTCTCGTCGTCGACGTTCAGGATAGTGTCGTCGACTACCTCGACGCTTTCTTCGTCGAGTGCGAGGACACCGACTTCGGAGACACCGAGCAACGTCTGCATCGCCTCGATACAGAGTGCGCTCACGTCGTCGACCGACCGGCACTGGTTCAGCGCGCGGCCGTAGTTGTTCACGTCGGCTGCTTTGTTCCCGAAGGCTTCGATGCGGTCACGTTCGGCCCGGAGTTTCCGCCGGCGTCTGCGGCCGCGTGCGTCGTAGATGCCGATAAGGATACCGACGACCGCCCCCAGCGTAATGTGGTCGAAGGCGACGAAGGTGGCACGGTCGAGCGTGTCGAGAAACACCCGCTGGCTGAACAGTAACAGTGCGCCAACGGAACTGAAAAGCACTGTCCCGCCGAGTCCCCAGGCGAGAATCCAGGGGACGTCGGCTTCTATCTCTGGCTGGCGTGACAGCCAGTATCCCGCATACGTCAGCGTCAACGCGATGAGGATGAACGGGCCTGCCTCGAAGGCAAACACCAGCCCCCGCCGAGACTGCTGGAGACCGTGCACTGTCTGTACTATCGCGAGAAAGACCCCACTTGCGGCAACCCCAGCCCCGAACAGATGTCGACGCTCCATCAATGTATGTTCACATGTCACACCCGGCTGTATTGAAACTGTCCGTCGGGTGCTTCGTGGCGTTGATACCTTCCGGGGCACTACCAGTGGTCATGACTCGACCGCTCGAATCTTACGCGGCACCGTCTACCGAGAGGAGGAGGACTCTCGACGGTGAGACACAGTCCGCCGGTCGCCTGGCCGCGAGGAGAGTGAGAGACACGTGAAACACCTTCCAAAGCACCTCCGACCGCGCTGGCGGTATCTCGCGGTGGACATCCAGGCCTGGCCGGACGCCGACATCGACCGTGGGACGTTCCAGCGAGAACTGTGGTACGCTGCACAGAATCTCGTTGGGGACGCCGGAAGCGCCGAAATCGACCTGTCGGTGCTCTCGCTGGCGTTCGAGGACGGCCGCGGTGAGGCACTCCTGCGGGTGCGACGTGGCGAAGTCGACCGTGGCCGTGCGGTGCTCGCGACGGTTGCAACAGTCGACGGGAGCGACGTCGGATTGCGAGTCCGCGGCGTCAGTGGCACCGTTCGTGCCTGTGAGGAAAGGTATATGGGCCGGGCAGTAAAAGGGACGAAGCAGAGACACGTCGTGTTCCGTGACGAGACGCGGACTGCGGTCACCGACGCTGAACGCGTCGCTGTCCGAACCGACAACGGGTTCACGGGAGCGACGACGCTCGATCTCCAATAACTATGCAGGGACAAAATCAACAGCAGGCCTACGACCGCGGGATTACCATCTTCTCGCCGGACGGTCGCCTCTATCAGGTCGAGTACGCCCGCGAAGCGGTCAAACGCGGCACAGCCAGTATCGGGGTTCGAACACAGGACGGGGTCGTCCTCGCCGTGGACAAACGCATTCGCTCCCCGCTGATGGAGCGTGACAGCGTCGAGAAAATTCACAAAGCTGACGACCACATCGGCATCGCGTCCGCCGGGCACGTCGCCGACGCCCGAC
>CAZFOF010000111.1:0-6875 GCA_964520265.1 uncultured Halobacteriales archaeon
TCCGGACTGTGGACTGAAACTGCTCCCCCGTGAGGTTGCCTACGGGAAGATGGAGAACATGGTGCAGGCTGCCCGCGAAATCGAGCAGGAACTCGACGCCGGGGAAATCGACGTCGGTGCTGTCGCAAGCGCCGACGACTAGGCGACCACGCGAAAAACGTACCCCACTATTCTGGCCGTAGGTTGACCACCGTCGTCACCGTATGAGTCGACCACGATGCAACGAACCTTTCTGGTCGCTTTCGGTGTCCTCGCGGCAGTGCTTGCAGCACTGTTCACGATGACGACCGGCGTCCACGCGGTGACCGGCCTCTCCGGCGGTATCGGCGTTACACTTCCTGTTGTCTTCATCTACTTCGTCATCACTGCAAAGTCGCCACTCGCGGCTGAGTCGTGATACCGATTCCCACGGGGTGGGTCAGCTGGGATTCTGCCGGACTGCCCCTGTGATGGAGCGTGGTCTGTGTCACCCGAGGTGGGAACCGAAAGAAGCGAAACCGGCCTAGGCCGGTTCGAAGACGACGAGTCGCTCGCCGTTCTCGCTTTCACCGATGTCGATGGTAACTTCCTGTCCGATTTCGACGTCCTCGTGGTCGATACCCTGAACCTGGCCGGTGAGACGCACCGGGCCAAACTGGGCAACGGCGACGACAAACGGCGTGTCGTCTGCGAAGGATGGGCCTGCCACGTTGGTAATCGTCGAAGTCAGAATTTCGCCGGTTTCGGGCAGTGGCTGCTCCGTTAGCTCTCGCTCGCCGGTTTCGGGATCCATCTCCCGAGGCGGGAGCCAGCCGTTGCCGCTGGGACTTTCCAGATAGTAGGGTTCGTCGTTCTCGATGGCGTCGAGGAAATCGTCGAAACCACTGTCACGAACGTCTTCGCTCATGAGATCACCTCCAGGACGTTGACAACACAACTGGCGACCGTGCCACCTGCGTTGTGCGTCAGTCCGATTTCCGAATCCGAGATGGCGTCGCTGTTGACGTGGTCGCCCCGCAGCAGTTTCGTCATCTCGGAGATCTGTGCGCCACCGGTTGCGCCAACCGGGTGTCCCTTGGCTTTCAGTCCGCCAGAGAGATTCACCGGGAGGTCACCGTCGATGGCAGTCTCACCGTTGGTCGCCGCTTTGATGCCTTCGCCCTGGTCGTAGAAGCCAAGCGCTTCGATAGCGAGCACTTCTGCGATGGTGAAGCAGTCGTGGACTTCGGCGACGTCGACATCATCCGGGCCGATGCCGGCCTGTTCGTAGGCCTGCTCGGCGGCGCGTTCGGCGGCCGGCGTCCGCGTCATCGAGACGCGGTCGTGGAGTGCCAGACGGTCGCCGTCCTGTCCCGTGCCAGTGATTGCGACATCGGGGCCGAGGTCGTGGTCGTCCGCGAAGTCTTCGCTGACGAGCAGGGCCGCGCTTGCCCCGTCGCTCATGGGTGAGCAGTCGTAGAGACCGAACGGTGAACAGACCGTCGGCGCTTCGAGCACGTCGTCGACATCGATTGCCATCTGGAACTGGGCGAGTTCGTTTTCGACGGCGTGGTCGTGATTTTTGACGGCGACTTCCGCGAGGTCTTCGCGCGACCCACCGTGTTCGCTGAAGTAGCGGTTGGCCATCAGCGAGTACGCACCTGGGAAGGTCACACCGGCTTTGATCTCCCAGAGCGCATCGGCCGCGGCCGCCAGTCCGGCGGTGCCGTCTGCAGTCGAGAGGTTGGTCATCCGCTCGGCACCGCCGACGAGGACAACGTCGACATCGCCGTTGCGGATGCGATTGACACCGTGGCGAACCGCGACACCGCTCGAGGCACACGCGCTTTCGATGCGCGTTGCGGGTGCGGTGACACCAGCGGCGTCAGCAGCGAGCGGGCCAGAGTGACCCTGCTGCTCTGCGATTTCGCCCATGAAGTTGCCGTAGAACACCTCGTCGACATCGTCGGGCGAGAGTCCAGCATCGTCGTAGGCTTTGCCTGCTGCCTCGCCGAAGAGTTCTCGTGCCGTGCGCTCGCCGTTTTTGCCGAACTTGGTCATGCCGACGCCGGCGATAGGGACGCGATTCATCTTACCACTCCATCCCGCCGTTGACGCCGAGTACCTGTCCTGTCATGTAACTAGATTGTTCCTGTGCGACAAACGTGACCATACTGACCACGTCTTCGACTTCCGCGAATCTGTCGAGAGGAATGCGCTCGAGAATGCCGTCCTTGACGCGGTCTGGCACGTCCGCGAGCATATCGGTCTTGACGAATCCGGGAGCGATACAGTTGGCTGTCGACCCGTCGTGGGCCATCTCCAGGGCAATCGTTCGCGTAAAGCCAAAGAGACCTGACTTGGTCGTCGCGTAGTTGGCCTGGCCGTAGTTGCCCTGCTGGCCGACGACACTGGAGATGTTGATGAGACGACCCTCGTGGGCTTGCCGAATGTCCTCGAAACAGACCTTCGTACAGTTGAAGACACCGCCAAGATTGACAGACATGACACGATCCCAGTCGTCGCGCGTCATCTCTTCGAATTTCTTGTCGACGGTAATGCCTGCGTTATTGACGAGAACTTCTATCTGACCGAATTCGTCGTGTACCTGCTGGTACATCTCCTGTACGTCAGACATCTTGGCAACATCGGCCTGGACGACCATCGCCGTGCCACCGAGGTCTTCGACAATATCCTTTACTTCGTGGGCCGCATCTTCAGATGAGCGGTAGTTGACGACGACATTTGCGCCGTGTCGCCCCAAATCTTCAGCAATACCACGACCGATACCTTTTGAAGAGCCTGTTACCAGGCAGGTACGGCCTTCCATTGATGTACGATTATCAAATTGCATTTGAAATCACGCTCCAACGTGGGCTATGACAGCACACCCCTTGTTTGTATTGGCTTTACTTTCGTCTGAGTTCATGCGCAATTGACAGTATCACAGTATCGGTCTTGTAGGTAGACACTAGACACCTAGGGTGTGTATGTGGACACGTGACTTTTGGTGGGTGATAGCATAGTTCGACTCATGGCGGATGTCGAAATCTGTGACGAGGTGGTCGAGACGGCCGACGCCATCGCCGAGATGGAGGTGCGTGGTGCGGCCACAATCGCCGGGAGAGTCGCTGCGGCGCTACGAACGCAGGCCGTCGAGAGTTCGGCGTCGGATGTCGAGACACTCGATGCCCAACTCCGTGCTGGGGCCAGACATCTCTGTGCCACTCGCCCGACGGCAGTGAGCCTCCCAAACGCACTTCGGTACGTTCTCGAACGAGCACAGGGCGACGACGTAGCGAGTCTCCGGAGTTCCGTCGTCCACGCTGTTACGGAGTTCGAGTCACGACTGGAGTCCGCACAGACAGACCTCGGTCGCGTCGGTGCGAATCGCCTCCGCGATGGCGACACCATCATGACTCACTGCCACTCGACGGACGTCCTCTCCGTCGTCAGCGCGGCACGCGACCAGGGGTTGTCGCTGTCGGCTATCGTCAAGGAGACGCGACCGCGAGAACAGGGGCAAATCACCGCCAGCGAACTCGACGAGATGGGGGTTCCGGTCACGTACATCGTCGACAGTGCCGCTCACCGCTATCTCGACGACGTCGACCACGTACTCGTCGGTGCTGACAGCATCACCGCCGACGGTACCGTCGTGAACAAAATCGGTACCAACGGGCTGGCGGTCAGCGCCCGCGAACGCGGTGTCGAGGTTGTCGTCGCCGCACAGACGCTCAAACTCGACCCGAACACGCTGTCCGGGCACACCGTCGACATCGAACACCGCGACGAGTCCGAGATACTGGCGGCCGAGGAACGCGCAGACATCGGCGACATCGAGGTGGTAAACCCGGCCTTCGACGCCACGCCGCCGCGGTACGTCGACGCCATCATCACAGAGGAAGGACAGTTCCCACCCGAGAGCATCGTTACGCTGTTGCGCGACCTCTATGGCTCACACCCGTCGGCACCGTGGGAGGAGTGACTCGTGGTGCGGATTCTCTGTGCCGGTCACGTCAACTGGGACGTGACACTTCGCGTCGCTTCGCTTCCGGCACCAGATGGCGAAACTGCCATCCACGACCAGACGCACGCCGGAGGTGGAAGTGCGTCGAACACTGCTGTTGTGTTGACAGGACTCGGGGTGGAGTCGCTGGTGCTTGGCAGCATCGGCGGCGACGACTACGGTGACCTGGCGCGACAGGAACTCACCGAAGTCGGCGTCGACTGCACACACCTCCAGCAGGTTCACGGCGAGACGACGGTGAAGTATCTCGTCGTCGACAGCACGGGTGAGGTGATGATGCTCGCAAACGAGGGCGTCAACGAGGCGTTTCGTGGAGCGGACGTTTCCGCAGAGACGCTCCGGCGTGTCGACCACGTCCACCTGACGAGTCAACGGTTGGAGTCCGCAGAGATGCTGGCACAGCGTGCTCACCGCCACGATGCCACCGTCAGTTTCGCGCCGGGACGGCGTCTCGACGAGCGTGACTATCGGACTGTCACTGCCGCGACGGACTATCTCTTTTTGAACGAACGGGAGGCGGCAACTGCCGAAGCGACCGGACTCCTCGATGCGACAGACGGTGTGGCCGTCGTCACACTTGGCGACGACGGCGGGGAACTCCGCCGCGAGGAACCACTGACCCACCCCGGCTACGATATCGACCCTGTCGACACGACCGGCGCTGGCGACGCATTCGCGGCCGGCTTTCTGGCTGCAGTACTCGACGGTGAGACGGAACGCGACGCACTGGCCGTCGCCAACGCTGCCGGTGCGCTGGCGGCACAATCTGTCGGAGCCAGAACCCACCTCTCCTGGTCGGATATCGACGCCCTCAGAGAGTGACTCACTCAGTCGGGAGTGACCCGGACAGATCCTCGAACTGCTGGCGGAAGCGCGCTTCGGCGCGGGCCTGTGCCAGTCCGCTCACGTCGGCAAACGCCGCTTCGAAGCCGATCATCCGCCACAGAAGTGTCGCGAAGTGATAGACAGACCGACGCTGGTCGTACCCGTCGTCGGGGTCGAATGCTCTGTGTTCGCGATAGCCGGCGTGGAGCTGTCGTCTGAGTCTGTCACGCGTGTTGGCGTCGGAAAACGCCGGGTCGATGAACAGAAAGTCAGTCCGGGCGATGTGGTACTCGGGGTCGCCAGCGAGGGCGAACTGCCAGTCCAAGACCGACGTAATCGGCTCGTCGGAGTCGGGTTCGAACAGCATATTCGCCGGGCGGAAGTCGTCGTGGATGAGGCGTGGCACGGCGTCCGAGTCGATAACGTGCAGCGAATCGTCGAGCGCCGCTTTCGCCTCCGTCTGGAGGTCGCCGAAGGGCGTGTTTCCCAGTCGGTCGATGTAGTCTGAAATCATCTCCGAGAAGAACTGCTGCCAGTCCCAGGAGAAGTCGGTTACTTCCAGTCTGCCGTCGTTCAGCGCCAGTCTGCCAAAGCCTTCGAAGCCAATCTGCGAATGCATCTTTCCGAGAACCTCCCCCGCCTGGCGGACGATGCGCTCGCGAACGACCGGTTCGAGTTCTGTCAGTGACTCCGCGAGGTTGTCTCCCCGGACGCGCTCGGTCACGAAATACGGTGGTACGTCGATATCTGGTTCGTCGTTGAAGACGAGAATTCGCGGGACGGGAATGTCTGTCCGGTCGGCAACGAACTCGTGGAGCCTCGGCTCAAGCGCGAACTGCGGGTCGCCACCGGTCTGGAACTTTACGACGACTTCGTACTCTTCGTGTTCGTAGGTGAGCGTCACCAGGAACACTTCACCTTGATGTCCCGCAGTCGGTCGCTCGCATTCGAAATCATCGAAGTCCGGGCCGGATTTCTCCAGTACGGCTTCGACATCGGGCGCTGCCAGTGACACACTCTGCTGTTTACCGGAGGCTACAAAAAATCACACGTCTTGTCCTTTCCCTATCGCGGTGTTTCTGTTCCCCACTTGTCGAGAGCGCGTGCCAACTCCGGCGTATCCTCTGCGGCACGCGCCAGTGATTCGCCATCCGACGCCGCCTCGACTGCCCGCCGGAAGGCCTTGGCTCCCGCGTGCGTGCCATCGGGGTGACCGTGGACGCCACCGCCGGCCTGGACACCGATGTTCGTCCCGAGTGCGTCGAACAGCGCCGGCACGAGCCCGGGATGGAGGCCGCCCGAGGCCATCGGTAACACGTCGGTGAGTCCGTGACACTCCCCGTGGAGCCACTCGTTGATACCCGGCGTGTCCTCGTTTTCGAGTTTGCCAAGCCCGGCCGTGCCGGTGTGGATGTGGTCGACGCCACAGAGGCGGGCCACCTGTGCGAGGAAGCGCATAGAGACGCCGTGGGTTGGGATACGGTCGAAGGCGGCGTGCATCGCACGGTGGGCGTGAATCGCCAGTCCGTGTTTCTCACACCGCTCTCGGACGTGTTGTACACTAGACCACCCCGCAGTCACCACGTCGACCATCACGAACTCACAGCCGTGTTCGGCGGCCATATCGACGCGTTCGAGCATCTCCCGACCCGGTGCGGTGACGTTCAGCAGGTAACTTTTCGTCTCGCCGGTCTCGCTTTCTGCCCTGTCGCGCTGTGCGAGACTCTCCGTGAGTCTCTCCTCGAAGGGGTTGAACGCCTGGTCTGTGAGGTTCTCGTCGTCTTTGAGCAGGTCGAGTCCGCCAGTCCAGGCCTCGTAGCCAATCTGTGCGTGCTGGTCTGTCGACAGCCCGACTTTCGGTTTCGGTACTGTCGCCGTAATCGGCCGGTCGCCAGCGTCGAGAATCTCCGATTTCACCTCGGTTCCGTACTGCGGGCCGGGGAAACTGCTGACGAGCTGTTCCGGCCAGTCACAGTCCAGCAGGCGGATGCGCTCGACTGCCTTCATCCCCAGAATGTTTCCCGCGATGCAGGAGAGCACCTGTGCCATGTTGCCCGGTTCG